>CAZXMY010000094.1:0-8022 GCA_964641325.1 uncultured Flavobacteriaceae bacterium
ACAGAGAATAGGTGTAAGCACCTTAGTGCTGTACGAGTAGAGTTAGAGGAAAAAGCGACAGACCTAGTTGCTCGTATTAACAAACTCAAATAAAGCCGCAAGATTTACTTTTATATAGGTTCGCGAGCTTGATATAGAATCTAGGTATCGAGGACACACACAATATCTTGGCAAGATTATTGTTTCATATTAGAAGTTTTTATAAAGTTTTTACATTTGTATAGCAAAATTGGATAAGATGAAGCGTTTACTTTTTGTGTTTTCTTTTTGTATAGCCCTCACTATGAGTGCTCAAGACGTTACTTGGTATAAAGATTTTGACCAAGCCAAAGCCGAAGCAAAGGCCAGCGGAAAACCTATCTTAATGTATTTTACAGGGAGTGATTGGTGCGGACCTTGTAAAATGCTAAAAAAAGATTTCTGGCAAAATGAAGAATTTGTTCAGCAAGCAGATGATTTTGTACTTATAGAAGTAGATATCCCTTTTAGAGAAGATATCCTTACGCCAGAGCAATTCGAAAAAAATAAGAAACTACAAGCTAAGTACAACAAGGAAAAATCTTTTCCTAAATTACTAGCTCTAAATGCTTCAGGAAGGGTGATGGACCGTATATCTGCCTATAGCATGCTTAGAGATACAAGTATGTATTTTCAGTTTTTGGACAAAGCCCGTAGTATTAGATAATTTTTTTTGCTTTCGCGAAAGCGCTAAAAATTCTTTCAACGCAGGTATAATCCCTTTTTTCATTTGCATATTGCCACCCTTAGTTTGATATTTGCGTCCAACTAACCCTAATCTATGTCTCAAGTTGTTCTTATTACGGGTGCCTCTTCTGGAATAGGCGCTGCCATTGCTAATTTTCTACATGAGAAAGGATATACGGTATATGGAACGAGTAGAAACCCTTCAAAAAACCCATCTACAGCTTTTAACATGCTGGCATTAGATGTTACTCAGGTAAGCAGTATGCAAAATGCTGTGGAAAAGCTAATCGCCCAAGAAGGCAAAATAGACTACCTTATTAATAATGCAGGAATGGGCATCACAGGTCCTATAGAAGAAACACCTACGCAAGAGATAAGACGTGTTTTTGAAACCAACTATTTTGGAGCTTTAGAAATGATTAAAGCTGTCATACCTACGATGAGAAAACAACGATCAGGTATGGTCATAAACATCACCTCTATTGCCGGCTATATGGGATTGCCCTATCGAGGTATATATAGCGCTACAAAAGGCGCCTTAGGAATAACCTCAGAGGCTTATCGCATGGAGCTAAAGGAGTTTAATGTAAAAATGACAACCGTCGCTCCCGGAGATTTTGCTACTAATATTGCCGCAGGGCGATATCATACACCCATTTATGAGGATTCTCCCTATAAGAAAAATTATGGGAACACCCTTAAGCTAATGGATGAACACGTAGATGCAGGCATGAATACTGAAGTTATGGCAAAAGTGATTCATAATATAATGAATACTACAAATCCTAAGGTACATTATAGAGTAGGCTTTTTTATGCAAAAATTTAGCATTGCTTTAAAGCGAATATTACCAGATACATGGTATGAGAAGCTATTGCTCAAGCACTACAAACTATAAAGGAGTCCTAATAGGTATGCAGATAATGAACAATATGTGCATAACTGATTCTCTTTTTTTCTTTGAGTCACTCTTAAGCGCCTAATACTTTACTTATTTTTGTGATCTAAATTATTTATACACAATTCTATGAAATTTTTTATTGATACTGCCAATTTAGACCAAATTCGAGAAGCCCAAGCCTTAGGCGTTTTAGATGGTGTTACTACAAACCCATCACTAATGGCCAAGGAAGGTATTACGGGACGAGATAATATTCTAAAGCATTATGTAGATATATGTACTATTGTTGATGGAGATGTAAGTGCAGAGGTTATTGCAACAGAGTATGAAGCGATGATCAAAGAAGGCGAAGAACTCGCAAACCTTCATGAGCAGATTGTCGTGAAGTTACCCATGATTAAGGATGGTGTAAGAGCGTGTAAATATTTTAGTGATAAAGGTATTAGAACCAATGTAACGCTAGTATTTTCAGCAGGACAGGCAATACTGGCTGCAAAAGCGGGTGCAACCTATGTTTCTCCTTTTATTGGTCGTCTAGATGATATCTCAACAGATGGTCTTAACCTTATAGCAGAGATTAGACATATATACGATAACTACGCCTATGATACGCAAATTTTAGCAGCATCTGTAAGGCATACGATGCACGTTATAGATTGTGCAAAAATTGGTGCAGATGTAATGACGGGTCCATTAAAATCTATAGAAGGACTACTCAAGCATCCTCTTACAGATATTGGTCTAGCCAAGTTTCTAGCAGATTATAAAAAAGGAAATTAAGGAGATACCCATAGCAACACTATAAAAGAGGAAGCGTTAAGCTTCCTTTTTTTATTGATTTAAGTAGGCCAGGAGCTCATTTTCAAAAGTAGCTCTATGAAGGTTAGAATGACTATTTAAGATAGTCCCATATCTATCTACCACAATGGTTTTACTAAGATCATTTATTACAAGTTGCCTTCTACCTTCTCTAGCATTGTCAAAACGGTACTCATTACCCGAAGGGAACGAATGCTTTTTAAGATGTCTTTGCCATAATTCGCTGTCATCATTAAGATTAATGCCCATAAAGCTAAATTCTGGATACTTAGAAGAATATTCGGCTACTTTCTTATGGGAATTTTCCATATGCATCTGATTGTTATATGACCAGAAGTAAATTACCGTAGGTTTATGCAAACGACTTGTGAGTGTCACTCTTCTTTCTGGCGAATGCTCTACAAGTAATAAATCAGGGATTTTATTTCCTGCTTCCATCTTTTTATGATCGGCATAGAGGCGTTCTACTCTTTCTCTAAATTCTGGATCAGAAATTTTTTGATGCAATAAGGTAAAAACCTGTTCTACACCTTGTTTATCATTACTATTAGCAAGAAAAAGTCGTCCAGTGCGTAGTAGCTTAACATCTTTGAGATTCTTGTCTGTAAAATGTTCATCTATAACCTTTACCTCATTATAGTTATGCGCAAACGACACTGTATTATAGGTCTCTTTATCTCCATAGCGCATAAACGCTTGGTTATCTATAAAGGCATTAAGATAGCGCTGGTATGGGTATAAATCAAAAAACTTGTTGTTGTTTAGGTTTATGCTTTCGCGAAAGCTATAAAAGCCTTCAGGCAAATTATTTATAAACCCTAATTTATCCCTACCATAATGTGAGAAAGGATAGCTTTCTTTGCGTTGGAAATTATCCAAAACTACGGTCGCTGTAGCAATTTGTTCAAACTCTGAAGAGATATCATACTTCGCAATAAAACGCTGTAATAAATCATTCCTGTAGGTTTGTAAAGAGTCTAAGAATAGTTGAAAGTGCTCAGGACTTTTTTGATAATTTTCTGTAAACCCTTCATTTTCTTTTTCATACACAAGGTTCATTTCTGCTAGAAAATTACTTCTTTCTGCCCCGATTCCGGAAAAGCTTAAGGATTCGTCAAACTCTATAGTATTTACACGAAGGAGAATACTGTCTCCTTCTTCTAAATAGACGAGTTGTCTTTCTCTATGCACAAAATTATAAAGCCCTAAAGAGTCTGTTTTAAATTTGTAAGAAAAACGATTGCGGTCATCGAGGTAAATAGTATCTACTATATTACCATTTTTAGATAAAAGAACGTGATCCCAAACGGGATTAATAATCTCTCCACCTAGGTAGGTTCCCGTACTAGAACCTTTGTCTTTATCACATCCTATTAGGACGGTACTAATCAATAATAGCAAATATATGCGTGGCATAGGGGTAGTATAATGACGTAACTCTACTAATTTGATTTTTTAATTGACAATCAAAAGTAGGTTTTAGCAAGAAATACTATTGTTAATTAGAAGTTAAAACCACATTCCTTTAGCATATACTTCCCATTATCTTAGAGAATAGGTATTTTTGCGGGCTTAAACAATCGAATATTATGTTATCAGTTTCTAATCTTTCAGTTCAATTTGGAAAGCGCGTTTTATTTGACGAAGTAAATACCTCATTTACAAGCGGGAATTGCTATGGGATTATAGGTGCAAATGGCGCAGGAAAATCTACTTTTTTAAAAATCTTATCGGGTAAACAAGAGGCTACTTCTGGACATGTACATTTGGAACCAGGAAAGCGTATGTCCGTTCTTGAGCAGAACCATTATGCGTACGATGAGTATAATGTTCTAGAAACCGTAGTTATGGGTAACCAGCCCTTATATACGGTAAAAAAGGAGATAGATGCACTCTATGCAGATTACTCAGATGAGAATGCAGATAGAATAGGAGAACTACAGGTAAAGTTTGAAGAAATGAACGGCTGGAATGCAGATAGTGATGCTGCAGCTATGCTGTCTAATCTCGGTATAAAAGAGGAATTGCATTATACCCTTATGGCAGATCTAGACGGGAAGCAGCGTGTACGTGTGCTTATTGCTCAAGCCCTGTTTGGAACGCCAGATGTGCTTATTATGGATGAGCCTACAAACGACCTGGATTATGAAACGATTAACTGGTTAGAAAACTTTCTGGCAAATTATGATAATTGTGTTATTGTAGTATCACACGATAGACACTTTCTGGATGCCGTATGTACACATATTTCTGATATAGATCACAATAAGATTACGCACTATAGTGGCAATTATACCTTCTGGTATGAATCATCACAACTTGCTGCAAGACAACGAGCGCAACAAAACAAAAAAGCCGAAGAGAAGAAAAAAGAACTTCAAGAATTTATAGCCCGTTTTAGTGCTAATGTCGCTAAATCTAAACAGGCAACTTCGCGTAAGAAAATGATCGATAAGCTCAATATAGAAGAGATAAAACCTTCGAGCAGGCGTTATCCCGGAATTATCTTCGAAAGGGATCGAGAAGCAGGAGATCAGATCTTTAATGCCCAAGGACTAACCGCTTCATTAGATGGAGAAGTACTTTTTAAGAATATAGATATTAACCTTAACAAAGGAGATAAAGCGGTTATATTCTCAAGAGATAGTAGAGCGACCCAAGCTTTTTATGAGATTATTAATGGCAATCAGAAGGCAGATAATGGTAACTTTAGTTTTGGAGTGACGACTACGCAATCTTACTTGCCACTAGATAACGCTTCTTTCTTTCAAGATGGATCCTTAAACCTAGTCGATTGGTTGCGTCAATATGCACAAACCGAAGAAGAGCGTGAGGAAGTATTTTTAAGAGGATTTTTAGGGAAAATGATTTTTTCTGGGGAAGAAGCCCTTAAAAAATCTAACGTATTGTCAGGAGGCGAAAAAGTGCGTTGTATGATTAGTAAGATGATGATGAAACGTGCTAATATTCTTATGGTAGATGAACCTACAAACCATCTTGATCTGGAATCTATAACGGCTTTTAATAATGCACTTAAGAACTTTAAGGGAACGGTTATGCTTACGACTCACGATCACGAGTTTGCGCGTACAGTAGGAAATAGGGTGATTGAGTTAACGCCTAAAGGTGTGATTGATCGTTTTGCCAATTTTGATGAGTATATGAGTGATAAAAAGATTAAGGAACTACGCGATAGCATGTATGCTTAACCTTCCAATAGGGAATCTATACAATTCACCATAGGAGAGGCTCTCAGGAGTTGATAAATGATTTACGACCAAAGAGAAAATAATAAGCACAATAAACTTCTGAAACCAACGCCATAGCGATTTAGGATTAAATCTAAGCAACACTGCTGTTAAAGCAGCCTTGGTGGGTTGGGAAGTACTCATTAATTAAAAATTATTTTTCAGTTAATCTTTTATTCGGTGATATGTATTCCCCCGTTCATTTCTTGGTCATCAGGTTTTTCAAACCAAGCTTCCATAAAATCGAAGTTTTCTTGTGTTACTTCAAATTCGTAGGTAACTCCTTTTTCTTGATTTCTTTTCATGACTCTTTTCCATCGGGTTTCTGTAGATATGTCTAAAAAATGAAGTTTTGTTTCAACGCTTTCGCGAAAGCAAATTTTCTAAACTTCTCTCTGTGCTCAAATTTGGACAAGCCTAAATCGAGAATAGCATCTACCTTGGCCTGTTCCAGTTGTGCTACCAAGTCCATTATCATTTTCTCAGCTCGGTCAATGCGTTCTAAAAACCACTCCAATCCATCATCTGCTGTCTTATCGGCGAGAAATAGGATGTTGTTCCATTGGTCAATAGAAAAAATGATACCGTTAGTTTCATTTTTCAATGTATTAGCGTAGGTCGTTTTTCCTGAACCGGTATTTCCTACTATGAGATGTATCATTGTGTTTCTTTTTAAGGGTAAAAACCTTGTAAGGCCTTATTTATTTAGTCTTTAGAAGCCTTTCTATTTGAACAATACTTTGGATTTGATCCTACTTAGGGTTTCTTGAGATATATTGATATAGGAGGCAACCACTTTATTGGGCAGCCGTTTTACAATATCGGGATTTACTTCAAATAATTGTTCATAGCGTTCTAAGGCATTGAGCGTAGTAAATGACTTCAGTCTTTTAGCATTGTTTACATAGGCTTTTTCAAGATATCGAGCATAAAACTCTTTCCATGCAGGAATTGTTTCTTTGAGATATCTAAAATCTTCGTGAGTGATGTATAAAAGGTCACTATTTTCTATAACCTGTATAGATTCTTGAGCGGGTTGATTAGTAATAAAGCTTACTAGTTCTGTAGCAAATTGATTTTCGAAGGCAATATAACGGGTGATGTCTTTCCCTTCTTCATCCATATAAAACAAGCGTAAACAGCCTTTTATTACAAAATAACTGACCTGACTATGCGTGCCACGTGGCAATAAAATTTGATTCTTGCCCTTTGTTATGGGTTTAAAGAAGGATAAAACGGTTTTTAAATCCTGATTATCAATGTCAATATTCTTTAGGATATAATGGGTAAGTTCTTGATAATCTGCCATCTATTTATAGTCTCTTACAAATTTACGATAATGAATAATATCCTGAATGGAGACTACCATCAAATTATGTGTTTGCGCAAAGCCTAAAATGACATCACTTTTTGCCATAGTGCCATCTTCATTCATTAATTCACATAAAACAGCTTGAGCTTGTAAGCCTGCTAATTTCATTAGATCCACACTACCTTCTGTATGGCCGTTTCTTCCGAGCACACCTTTATTATTAGCGCGTAGCGGAAAGATGTGACCGGGCATCGCTAAGTCACTATTTTTAGCGTGTTTATTGCAAGCCACTCGAATAGTTTGTATGCGATCCTGCGCAGAAACGCCTGTAGTAACTCCCTCTTTTGCTTCTATGGAAATGGTGAAGGGCGTTTGAAATTTACTGGTATTATGGCTTATCATATAGGGAAGATTGAGAGTATCTGCTTTTTCATTAGTCATACACAAACAAACAATACCGCTGCAGTTTCTAATCATTAATGCCATTTGTGTGACCGTCATATGTTGCGCAGCGAATATTAAATCGCCTTCATTTTCTCTATCGGCATCATCGGTTAGGAGGACTCCATTTCCGTTTTGGAGATGTGTGATGGCTTTTTCTATGCGTTCTTGGCTACTGTTTCCAAAGAGTTGTAATATATCTAACTCGGCACTGATCATGTGTACTTGTTTTAGGTGTTAATCAAGTACAAAACTACACGGGTTTTATCTGTCAGGGTTTGACCTAAGTCAAGAAATGGAGTGGGAGAATTGAGAGCGTAGGGTTGAGGTGGTGGAATTAGGGCTGGTTGTATTGTAAAGATTGTTATAAATATCAATGTTAATTTTTTCTGTTTTTATTTTTTATGTAATTAATAATTTAAACAAATACTTGAAAATTTTGAAATAAGCTAATATCACTAAAATTACCTTTATTGCAAAAAATAACCAAGCTGGAGCATTCAAATATTCAGGTGATTTTATTTTTTTATCCTCAGATTTGCCCTTTCTCTTGTGATACGTATAAAAAATTGACCAAGTAAGTGATTGATATATAT
>CAZXMY010000095.1:0-7992 GCA_964641325.1 uncultured Flavobacteriaceae bacterium
TACAGTAGACGCCTCCCAGCCTGTAAGATCACCAGTTTCAAAACTACCGTTTGACACTAATTCTGTTTGTGCAGAAGCCGTTTGGGTAAATGCTATTAAACAAAGCACTAATAGCGCTGAAAATATTTTTGTTATCATAATGAGAATTAATTTATTGTTATTTAATACTTAATAGATGCCATGATCCAAAACTAGTTCTTTTGTAGAAAGGATGGTTTCTAAACTAATTCATCTTCATAAACACTTTGTTCAAAGATATACTTTCTTTTGTTAGGAAGACGGTTATACTAAAATAGTTATTTCTAATATAAAATTGATTAATGGTGTACCGCTTTCTATAATCTTTTCGATACTAGTAGTGCGGAAATCTTACTTTAATAAGAACGAAGCTTTAATGCAATTACACTAGTCCTGACGTAATGAGAAGAAAGGCTATTTGAAATACCAAGGAGATTCTTTTAGCGGGAGTAGAATTCATTCCAACACAATCTATCGGAATGCACCTGAAAGGAAAACAGTCTGAAGAAAACCTTCATTAGTGCGTAATGAACATTTAATTTTTAATAAAGTGGAATCAAGCTGGACAAAAAAATAGCAAAGATGCAATAAGCAAAGCCTATATTACTTCAATAACAAAGCATTTAGCTAATGTAGTATACTCTTTTACCTAACTCTTATACTAGTTCAAAACCTTAACTCGAACAGCTTCAAGTTCGTTCTTAAGCAATGTTTCTGGTAAATAGGTAATCTTAACAAATTTACCGGACAAGTCCTTGTTACCTTTTTTGCTCTTAATTTTGGTTTTAGGAGTAATCTTTAGATTTAATAACTCTCCTTTTGCGGTTTTCAGTAAAAAATTTCCCTTTTCCGTCTTTACAAGATTGCCTTTTACCGTTTTCGTCACTTCAAAAGAATTATTTTCTTCAGGTCTTTCTCCAAAAGTGGAGGAAGGAGCCGAATCGAATGTGCGAGACTCCGTTCTAGCGGGCCCTGTCCGTTCAACTTCTGGCGCACCACCTTCCGTGGAGTAAGTGGATCCGCTACCTTGACTAAAAGCCGAAATAGAAAAGAAAAGACCAACGATTAATGTCAGCACAAAGCAAAATGTATTTTTCATATTGGGCGAATTTAATTTATACTACTTTGGTTACTCCAACCCTAATAAGGGTATGGCTAGTTTATCTATTTTTCGTTTCAAAAGAATAGACGAAAATTTGCCTTAAACATAACAAGATCACCAGAATAAATATGCCAAATTCAATAGCCAAAACCCAATTGAACTCTTTTTGAAATATCATGATGTGAAATGCAGACAGCATCAGGAATGAAAAAATAAACCAGTAATTCTGACGGCTGATTACTGCAAAAGGTAATATCCAGCTTATGTACCAGGGCATCACTGTAGGACTAAGCACTAGAAATAAACCAAAGGTAAGTGTGGCAGCCTTGAAGAAATACGTAGGAGAAGCATCATCTTTAAAAAAGAGGATGCCTATTACTGCCATAGTGAGCAACTTTGTGATTATACTTGTCACAGCGAATGTGTCAGTTTGCAGAAAGAGAGCAATTAAGTAATCTACTAACTGGAAAGGACCTGCATTGAATTGCCACTCCTCAGAAAAGGTTGACAAACCGGTGAATAACTTCATTCCTGCATCTGCAAAAGGCAGATAGCCTGCAATAACAATAGCTATAGCCAGCGCAACGCCATACCATTTAACTCGTTTAAACAGAAAGGGAAGTAGTAAGATAGGAACTAGTTTAATCAAAATGGCTGCCGCCCAACTCGTAATAATTATCCACTTTTTTTTCGATACCACTCCATAAGAGAGTATTCCAAAAAAACAAACCAAGAGTGCGTCCATATGCGCACTACCCGATATAGTCTTTATGATAAGAGGGTTCCATGCATATAATAAAATGAGGTAAGGAGGTAAGCGTAGTTTTCTAAGAGTAAGTATAAGAAAAAAAATACCTACACACTCAAACAGTATAAGTAACAGCTTAATTATAACAACGCTTCCGGGAGCAATCTGATAGGAAAGCCAAAAAAACCACTCAGAAAGAGGTGGATAGATGGTAGGTACGTGGGGATAATTGACATTTTCTCGTATATCGTCCCACTGGTAATGGACATCCGTTTCTAATTCTGTTAAACTATCTAAATCCGGATGGTTAGGCGCGTATACATAGGGATTTATTCCCTCATCCAAAACATGACCGTCCCATAGGTATCTCCAAACATCAGAATCAAATAACTGAAAGCGCTCAAAAGTGGTTTCCTTACCCGAGATATCTGCATACAACAAATCCTTTTTCTCTTGTAGTGTTGAATCATTAGGCAGTCCAGCAGGAACTAAAGTAATTCGAAAAAGTAAAGAGGAGATTATAATGAGTAAAAGCGTGACTTTCTCGGTTTTTTGCGTTTTAATGATGAGGTATCCTAAAAAATACATCACAAAAGCCGCTGTCAACTCAATCCAGAAAGTGGTAACGGATTTCCAGCCGTTCACGGCTTCAAGATTGGCTAATTTTAAGTAAACAAACTCTTGCCCAATGATTAATGCTCCAAAGACCAAAAGGTAGTTTCCTTTTAACTTTTGAGGCAGGTACTTTTTCAATGAAAGGGCGTTTACTTGCATATAATTTGGGTCTAAGTACTCAAATAAAACAATTTAGCAGCTTACTTTAAGCAGTAGTCAAGGAGAACATAAATTTTGTCAAATTCAATCACTCAACACAAGGGTACTATGGCCAGTAATGAGGCGTTTATAATAAGACTTTTATTATTCTTATTAGTTTTCGCAATCGGAGTGTCTTGAAATATCCACTCGAATGCTGACGCCAATATACTCCTACTTTTTTGAACAAGAATGACTACGAAGTTAAGGATCCCAGAGAAATGAAGAAAAAGCGTATTCTCAAGGCCAATGCTAAAACCAGGTAGCGTTGGAGTGCGACAAATGAAACCGCAACCGTTCTAGGCGAGCAAAATAAAAGCTCCTTGATTTCTCAAGGAGCTTCTTTGTAGCGGGAACAGGACTCGAACCTGTGACCTTCGGGTTATGAGCCCGACGAGCTGCCTACTGCTCTATCCCGCGATATTGGACGGCAAATATACAACCGTTTTTTATTAAGAACCTAGAAAGATGCCATAAAAATCATTAAAAATGTAGGTTCTCGCTATTGTTCGATACTCTTCGCATAAAAAGATTCTAATTCCCCTGCACTAAATTTTACCGTGATTTCAATAGGATTACAGCACACCTCACAATCCTCTACATATTGGGTGTTTACAGATGGATCTAGCAACATACTTATGCTTTCCCAGCAATACGGACACTGAAAAAAATGTTCATGCATCTGTTTTATTTTTTAAAAGCTACGCTTTCGCGAAACTACCTGCCAATGGGGCAAGAGCGTTTTTCACTCAATATTATCCTAAAAATCTACATTGAGCAATTGACCCGTAAGCTGCAACAGTTGCAACTCAGCCAGTTTGGCCGTGTATTTAGCTGCATTTTCTGTAGTCAAAGCATTGAGAAGATTCAATTGTGCTTGACGAAACTCTACACTTGTAATCTGCCCTAGTTTTAAGCGTTCTTGAGAACGTTTAAAATTATCTTCATTAGTCAGTACATTTTGCTCCTGCAATCTGTAGATAGCTAGTGCATTTTTATAATCGCCTTTTGCGTTTGCAATATCACGATAGACTTCCTGTTGCAGTTGCTGGCGCAAAACCTCCTGACTCTCATAAGCAATTTTAGCATTTTTTACGGCGACAAGAGAACGTCCTCCGTCAAAAATATTCCACCGTAAATTAGCGCCTAAGGTGAGGTTTGTGCCTACATCATTTCTTCCGGGAAAAAAGGTAGATGCCGGGCTTTCATTACGATTCCATCCGTAAGTCCCTGTTAAGCCTACCGTAGGTAGTAGCAATGATTTAGCTCCTTTAATGGCATAATCGCTAATGGCTATTTCCCGTTCTATTTGTTGTAATCGTACATTCTGAGATTTTGCCTCTTCTATATAACTAGCCAATGATAATTCATTAACAAAAGTAACCGTAGTATCTACCTCAAAATTTCTTTCTAACTCTTGACTTAAAACCACATTTAAGTCTCGTTTTGTATTACGTAACTGTTGTTGTGTATTGAGCATATTAATACTATCTGTAGTAATATCCACCTTTGCATTGAGCCATTCTAGCTTATTAGCCTGCCCATATTCAAAACGATACTCGGCACGTACTGCTCTCTCCTTAGATATTGTTAACGCCTCAGACAGTATATTAAGATTCTCTGTTAATCGAGCGACCTCATAATACACACTAAACAATTGAATCATCGTGTTCTCTATCGTTTCACGCGCGTCCAATTGAGACAGGTTATACTCCTCTTTTAACTGCTTAAAATTATACCGTCTCCCTAAGCCGTCAAAAAGAGTGTAATCTAGATTAAGACTTGCATTGTAGCGTCTTGATTCTGCATCTTCTATGATTACATCAGGAATAGGAGTTCCTTCTTGGTCCAAGGCCCCTTCAAAATCTGTGGTGTTATTATTATTATCATAAGTTGCCCCTGCATTACCGGTAAGACTTGGCAAGAAACCTGCATTAAGAAGGCTCTTGTTATTCTCTGCTATGCTTAGCTGATTATTAGCGAGGATAATACCAAAATTGCTTTCTAGCATTTGCGCCATGGCATCCTCTTTTGCTAACATGGGCGCAGGGATCTCTTGTGCATACGCTTTCGCGAAAGCGAATACAACAACCCACACAATTAGTTTATGTAATAAAGATGATCTCATTAATTTTCTGTCAATTTTTGCAAGAGCGCTTCTAGTGTTTTTCTATGGACTAGGTTATCTGCTGTACATCGCATAATTTCTATTTCTCCAGCCCTCAGTATCAACTCTTCTTCTTCCTGGTGTATTTTGAGAGAGGTGGTATCCATTTTCTGAATCTCTTTGATACCTCCTTTTTTAAGCTTAACTGTTGTGCCAGATTGCTCCAATACAAAGGAAATATAATCTAAAAAACGATCAATTCCCGCTAACATCCTAAACCCTATCATTCCTGCGGCAATCATTAGTGTGTAGGCAAAGAGCTTGGTGAGGGTAAACTCGTTATTTCCAAAAAACATAGCCATAAGTAACCAGAAATAAACCAGACCCGCTACAAACAATAGCAACCCTAAGAAGATAGCAACTACGTCCATCACGATAGCCGTCCTGCGGCGCTTTACCGTTATCATTTGTGTTATCGCATCTTGATGATAGGTAAACCCTAGATCTTTAAGGTATTTTAGATTATCTATGGCAGCCTCAGTCTCTTCTATATGCTTTTCTAGATCTTGAGTAGGCATCCCTAAGGCTCTCACTTTTAGTTCTCTCAATAAATTGCATTGGGCATCGTAGGTGAGCTTTGCACTCTCTTGTAGTACAGCCCTAATCTCCCTATCTGTATGATGTTGATACAAGTTCATAATTAGATACTATCATTTTGTGTGGAGAATGCCACCTTTTGTTCCTGCTCTTGGTTTAATGCCTCTTCCTCAAATTCTTTAACAGCACGTTCTTGATTTTCCTTTGCTGTTTTGCGTCCTTTAATAAGTCTATCTGTTGTGGTTTTTGTCCAATTACTAAAGGATAAGAATATAGGGAGCATTACTAGGGTAAGAACGGTTGCAAACCCAATTCCATAAGCGATAGAAATAGCCATTGGTATTAGAAACTGCGCTTGCCTACTCTCCTCAAAAATAAGTGGAGCCAGACCTGCAATAGTGGTAATAGATGTCAAGAAGATTGCTCTAAAACGAGAGCGCCCTGCATCGTATATAGCATTATCAAAATCCATCCCTTGCCGCAAATTGGTGTTAAATTTCCCTATGAGTACGAGACCGTCATTTACCATAATGCCTATAAGAGCAATGATTCCTAGCATAGAAAGAATGTTTAACGGAAAGTCGTGTAACCAGTGTCCCCAAGCGACTGCAGGAAGACTTAAAGGTATCAAGAGCAACAACATTAACGGTTGGCTGTAACTACTAAAAGTAAATGCAATTACAATATAAATGAGTAAAAGTACGGTAAGGCCTACAGGTTTAAGAGAATCTGTAAGTTTGTTTGCCTCTCTGTTTTGTCCTTCGTAAGAAGGGGTTACGGTAGGGTATCTAGAAAGGATATCTGGCATGACATTATTTTGAATATCTGCCATAACATCTGTCGCACTCACTTCTTTGGCATTTTTTAAATCGGCTAGGATTTGTATTTCTCTTCGTCCCTCCAAGTGATTTACAGCTACATCTCCTCGTTCTATAGAATAACTTGCAATTTCCTTGAGCGGCACCTTGGCTCCCGTAGCCGTTGCAATGCGCATATTGTCAAGATCTGTAATAGAAGATCTATTGTCTCTATCATAACGTACCCAAACCCGTATTTCATCCTGTCCTCTTTGAAAACGTTGGGCTTGTGAGCCAAAAAATCCAGCACGCACCTGCGCCATCACACTTTGCAAATTAAGACCTAACGCATAGGCAGATTCATTAAGCTCTAGGCGAATTTCCTTAATTCCTGCAGGGTCGTTGTCCTCTATATCTTTAAGTACGGGATTAGACTCTAGCACCTGTTTTAACTCTGCTTTGGCCGCTTTGAGCTCGGCTATATTATTCCCCAATAGAGAAACAGCCACAGGACTTCCTCCAAAATTCCCTCCACCACCATACACTATACTCTCAGCGCCTACTACAGGACCTACTTTCTCTCTAATTAGATTTCCTACTCTAGTAGAAGTAATCGCATCTGGGCGCGACTCTCCCGGCAATAAATTAATACTAAGCTCAGCCGTTGATGTTCCCGGTCCCAAAGTTTTAATAGCATTCTCAAATAACAGCGTATCAATATCGTTCTTATACTGTTCTGACAATTCTGCATTTACCTCCTGAGCTCTTTTCTCTATAGTAGAAATAATACTGTCTGTAATCGCTGCATTAGTTCCATTAGGCATATTAAGAGTGATACGTACATTATCACTAGCGATATTTGGAAAGAAGGCTCCGCGTATAATCCCAGCCTGGAAACTTCCAGAGGTGAGCAAAATAAAAGCAACAAAAAGTGAAAAAGTAAAGAACTTATAATTTAGAGCGAATTTCAAAATCGGACTATAAATAGTGTCTCGCAACCAAACCATTATACGATCGCCAAGTTCATTAATATAGCGCAGCTTAGAAAACAGTTTTGCCATTCCTGTTTTAGGTGTATTGTTTTGCTTGCGCAATGCCTTGGAATGGGCAAGGTGAGCCGGCAGTATGATTAATGCTTCGACTAAGGAAATACCCAAAGTAAGCATAACAACAACAGATACCTCTCCAAAAAACTCTCCTATTCTCCCATCTAGAAAAAGAAAAATTCCAAAAGCCAGTATCGTCGTAACTATCGCCGAAATTATAGGAGGCAACACTTCCATCGTACCATCTACAGCAGCTTGTATGGGCGATTTCCCTCTTTCGTAATGCTGGTATATATTTTCGGCAATGACGATACCATCATCTACTAAAATACCTATCACGATAATCATCCCAAATAAGGACAATACATTAATGGTAACATTAAAATATCCCGCTAGCATAAACATCCCTAAAAAGGCAACGGGCAAACCAAAAGCCACCCAAAACGCTAATCTTGTATTTAAAAACAAAGAGAGAAAAATGAGTACTAGTATCATTCCTACTAGCGCATTTTCTGTAAGTAATGCGGTACGCTGTACAAGGGTAATAGAAAGGTCACTTACAACGGCTAGCTGCACATTGTTATACTTAGCATTAAAGTCTTCTATATACTCCTTTGCCTTGTCTGCAGCCCCTATTAAGTCTTCTGTATTGGTAGAGGTAATCGTCACGTTTACGGCGAGATTGCCATTAAAAAAGTTAGCATTAGGCGTTTCAGAAAAACGATCTCTTACCTCTGCTACGTCTTTGAGGCGAATCGTCCTGC
>CAZXMY010000096.1:0-7940 GCA_964641325.1 uncultured Flavobacteriaceae bacterium
CTACAGAAGGTGCCGGCACGTCTGTATAGTCTGTACGAGTTCGTAAATAATTTTCCAACCTATCATAATACGTTAATTGATCTTCAAGAGACTTTTTTTGATTATCATATTGTTGCAATCTTTCTGTAATTTTTTGAGCCGCCCCATCCAGAGACACATCTAAATTGTTATTCTTAAAGGTACTAAGTTCAGTTAATGCATCATTTAACTCTGCGTTTCCAACAGCAAGACTACTATCAATAAATTTTATGGTTTTAGTGGCAAATAGATTTTTACGATCTAATTGGTCTTTAATTCTAACCTTTACAGAAGCATTAAGATAATCTACTAATCTCGCTTTGTTGGTGCCTGATTTTCTAAGTTCTAAGATGGAAGAACCTCTAGGTGTCTGGACAATATTAATGCCTTGATATCTCTTTACGGTAGAATTAAAGTTGCCTAGAGTCAAGAAATAAACATTCCCCTCTTTAGGAGAAATTGCCGTGCTATCAATAACAGCTCTTAAAAAAGGCTCATCTATGGTATCTCCGACTTTATAAATTTTTACAAACTCGGATTCTGGAGCAGGAACATTCTGTATTTCCTTGGAGTGGTAGTTAAATATTTTCGTATTACCCCCTTTAAATGGTATTTTAAATTCAAATTGGTAATTGCCCAGATCTGTAACTGTGATTCGCTTATTGTACAGTTGCCCAAAAGTATCTTTTAAGCGCAGATTAAACGGAGTATTACCATAGACATCCTCTAAATGATATTTACCCTGCTTTTGATATGAAAGATAATATTGCAAATAAAGCACCACCTTCTCTGCATGTGTCCTAGATTTTAAAAGAACAATATTAGTTTGCACCTTATCTGTAGTCCCGCCCCAATTAAAAACAAGACTGGTGTTCCCTGTAAATAAAGGATTTTGATCGTCTTTTATTGAGACCACATTCTTCATGGCATAAATAGGAACTTTACGCACATTAATATATTTAGATATCGCAAAGGCAATTGCCCAAGAAAGGGCAAACAACCACCAATAGCGAAGCATTTTTAAGAGAAACCCCTTAAAGTCAAAATAACCTCCACCCTTATCTATTTCAAAATCTTCCTCTGTCATAATCTTGTGGCTAACAAATAAACACTTACCAATGAGGTGAAAACGGTTAATATAGTTCTAAAGGAATCCAAGCCTGTTGTTCCCACACCTATTGTTTTTTGAGGTAAAGGATTAACAAGAATTAAATCATTAGGTTGAATATAAAAATAAGGCGACTGCATAATCTCAATCTTCGTAAGATCCATATGATGCACTTTCTGGCCGCCAGGATATTGCCTTACGATAAGCACATCTGTGAGATCTCCTGTTATAGGTACACCTCCAGAATTTGCTATAGCGTCTAAAAGGGATAACTTCTCTGTAAGCTCAGTCCTAACCCCAGAACTTCCAATCTCACCTGCAATAGTGTATCGGATACCTGCCAACTTTACGGTTACAAAAATGTTAGCATTCTCTGTAAAATAGTCTGCTAGTAATTTCTTTTCTATAATATCTCGCACCTCTTGTGTGGTAAGACCAAGCACATTTATCTCACCCAGCGTTGGGATACGTATGTTCCCATGCGCATCTACAGCAAAGCCATCATAATAATACCCTTCATCCAGAGAAGTAGAGCTTGAAGCTATCGGATTAAATATTTCTACTAACTGCTGATCTACCGCTTTCACACGAATACTCAGTACATCTGCAATTTGTAATCTATACGGCGGTTGTTGCTGTTGTATTCCTATTATTTGGTCTGCTGGATACGGATTTTCCTGTAGGTATGTGATGCGTTCTTTTGGAATACAAGACCCCATGCTCAGAAGAACTAAGAGCAATACAAGTAATGCAGGGAATTTCATGTAGTTAAAGGTTAAGTTACACAAATATAGGCGTTCATCGTTAATAATGAAACTTTCATAGAACTTAGGTGTCTTAATTTATTAAATATTTACTAAAAAACACAAGTATAATTTCTTTTACTAATCCCTGTATTATGGGTATTTTAGCACAAAATTAGCCTCTTGAATTACCTCTCGGTCGAAAACGTTGCAAAATCTTTTGGAGAACGTATCCTTTTCAAAAACATCTCCTTTGGAATTAATAAGGACCAAAAAATTGGTTTCGTTGCAAAAAACGGAACAGGAAAAACATCCCTACTCCATATTATCGCTGGTCTAGAAACACCAGATAACGGTCAAGTAATCTCTAGAAAAGGAATTACAATTTCTTATCTAGCTCAAGAACCTAATCTCGATCCAAAACTAAGCATAGAAGAGACCATTTTTGCAAGTGATAATCCCACTATGCAAACCATACAAAATTATGAAAAAGCCGTACTTCACATAGAAGATCAGGAAGCTTATCAAAAAGCTTTTGAAGCTATGGATGCCGCCCAGGCTTGGGATTTTGAAACCCAATACAAACAAATACTCTTTAAACTTAAACTAGACGATCTAGAAAGAAAAGTAGGTATGCTCAGTGGAGGTCAACAAAAAAGACTCGCCCTTGCCGTTTTACTTTTGAGTAAACCCGACCTTGTAATTCTTGACGAGCCTACAAACCATCTTGATTTAGAAATGATTGAATGGTTGGAAGCTTATTTCAAAAAAGAAAATATCACCCTTTTTATGGTGACACACGACCGGTATTTTCTAGAAAATGTTTGCAATGAAATTGTAGAATTAGAAAATGGAGTGCTCTACAGTTATAAGGGGAACTATGCCTACTATTTGGAGAATAAAAAAGCCAGACAAGCCGCCGAAGCCACAGAACTTGCCAAGACAAAGCAGCTTTATAAAAAAGAGCTGGAATGGATGCGACGCCAACCCAAAGCGCGTACTACAAAATCAAAATCACGTACAGACGATTTTTATAAAATAAAAGAAGCGGCTCACCAAAGGCGTCAGGATCACGAGGTCCAATTAGAAATTAACATGGAACGCCTAGGTAGTAAAATTCTTGAATTTCATAAAGTGAGTAAATCTTTTGACAAGCTTCAACTAATAGACAAATTTGAATACGTTTTTAAAACAGGTGAGCGTCTAGGGATTATAGGTAAAAACGGCACCGGCAAGACCACTTTTCTTAATATAATGACGGGTGCATTAGCTCCAGATAGTGGTAAAGTAATTGTAGGCGATACCGTAAAATTTGGCTACTACACCCAAAAAGGAATAGCGATCAAGAAAGGCCAGAAAGTGATCGATGTTATAAAAGAGTATGGCGATTTTATCCCCCTTAAAAAAGGACGTATTATCTCGGCAGGTCAGTTGCTAGAGCGCTTCCTTTTTGATGGAAAAAAACAACACGATTATGTAGAAAAGCTAAGTGGTGGCGAACGTAAACGTCTCTATTTATGTACCGTATTTATCCAGAATCCTAACTTCCTAATTCTAGACGAGCCTACAAATGATCTTGATGTCGTGACCTTAAACGTACTAGAAAATTTTTTACTAGACTTTCCGGGTTGTCTCGTTGTGGTTTCTCACGATCGCTACTTTATGGATAAGATTGTAGATCATCTTTTTGTATTTAAAGGCGATAGTATTATTGAAGACTTCCCCGGCAATTACAGTGATTTTAGAGCTTATGAAGGTGGGATAGATAAAGCTTTCGCGAAAGCGAGCGTGGTAGATTCGCAATCATCGGGAGAACAAAGCGGTAAAGCAAAACAAGAAAAGTCGTCTGCCGCAAATACACCAGAATCTAGCACAAACAAAAGTTGGAAGGAAAAGCAGCATACGGGTAACCTCTCCTATCAAGAACAAAAAGAACATACCAAACTAGAAAGAGAAATCGCACAATTAGAACGTGATAAAACCGAAAAAGAAAAAGTATTTCTCAATCCCGAACTCACTAATGAAGAGATTACGGCGGAGTCAGCGCAGCTGCAAGCCATTATCCAAAAACTTGAAGAAAAAGAAGAACGCTGGTTCGAACTTTCTGCAAAACTAGAGGGATAGTTTTAGGAGTTAATATTAAAACATACCGAAATACCAAAATACCAACATACCAACATACCAACATACCAATAAGTGATTCATCAGGCTATAACATATCTAAAATGGTTACCTAAAACCTTTCATCTACATGGTATACATTCCCCATTCGTATTTACTTTATCTAAAGAATGTTTAAAGAACGCCAAGAAAAACAGGCACACTACACAGCTAAAACAATACAGAGATCGTTTACTTAATACCCCACGAAGTATAGAGGTAACAGATTTTGGCGCAGGCTCTAGAGTTTTTAAATCCAACACGAGAGCCATAAGCGCCATTGCAAAACATGCAGGAGCAACTCTTAAACGGATGCAATTATTACAGCGATTTGTAAGCCACGTTCAACCCGAGCAAATTCTGGAGATAGGTACTTCCTTAGGAATGGCAACCTTTGCCATGGCAAAAGGGGATTCTAACTCAAAAATCACTTCTTTAGAAGGCTGCCCTAATACCTTGGAGGTCGCAAGAGAAACTCTAGATCATTTTAATATAGAGCATATAGAATTGGTGGAGGGACGCTTTCGCGAAAGAATAAAAACCCTTAACTCCCACAAACTCGACTTGATTTATTTTGATGGAAACCACTCTAAGGAAGCCACTTTAGAGTATGTACAAATGCTATTACCTACAGCAATAAATGGTACGGTATGGATTTTTGATGATATTCACTGGTCGCCAGAAATGACGCAGGCCTGGGAAACGATTAAAATCTTGCCAGAAATAAGTGTAACCATAGACTGCTTCCATCTAGGTTTTGCATTTTTTAGAAACGAGCAAGTGAAAGAAGATTTCTATATACGATTGTAAACGCTTTTTTACTTTAGTCCTAAATATTAAGATATATTATGTAACATAATCATACTTTAGTCTTCTAATAACAAAATAAATTTGCCATAACGCAGCGCCTAAGAACATAAAGATAATGGGTAACTTAATAGAAATACGCGACATCATTAGAGACTTCCCTCTTGGGAGCGAAATCGTACACGTCCTAAAAGGAATTGATCTGGATATAGACAAAGGTGAGTATGTGGCATTTATGGGACCTTCTGGTTCTGGCAAGTCTACGCTTATGAATCTTTTAGGTTGTCTAGATACGCCTACGGCTGGAACCTATAAGCTTAATGGTCGTGATGTAAGTCAGATGACCGATGATGAGCTTGCAGATGTGCGTAACAATGAAATAGGATTTGTATTTCAAACCTTTAATCTTTTACCGAGGACCACGGCTTTAGATAATGTTGCTCTGCCTATGATTTATGCTGGAGCGTCTAAAAAAGTACGCCATGCGCGTGCAGAAGAGGTCTTATCTGATGTAGGGCTAGCAGATCGTATGGATCACAAACCCAACCAGCTTTCTGGGGGACAACGACAGCGTGTAGCTGTAGGCAGAGCCCTAGTAAATGAACCATCTATTATACTAGCAGATGAGCCTACGGGAAACCTAGATTCTAAAACAGGTATTGAGATTATGGCGCTTTTTGATGCTATACACGCTGCTGGTAATACTGTAATATTAGTAACCCACGAAGAAGAGATTGCAGCGCACGCACATAGGGTGATACGCTTGAGAGATGGGCTTATAGAAAGTGACGTGAGAAATAAAAAGTAAGGATTTTCCTTCTTTACAAAAACTTACTTTCCTAACTTACCGTTCTATTATTATGCACCATAATAGCGACAATTTATGCAGCTTTCTCAGGAACAAATACAACAAGTTTTAGAAGAAAATAAGGAGCTAAAAAAACAACTTGATGCGATTACATCTAGTCAAAAATCAAGTAAAAAGCGTTTTTTTAAAACCTCTATTCGCGGTATAAAATTCTGGGCTGGTGCAGACTTAAATTCTAGTTTTGATCGGGTATATGAAGAGCTACCTAGTGTAACAAAACCTGCATTTGCGCAGTTATCTGCCAGTATTGTAAAACGACTTACCCGCGTAGGATTTTTTGCCATCTTATTTGCAGTTATTCCCGCTTTTTTCCTACTTATACAAACAGTTATCCTTTTTCAACAAAACAACAAGTTAGAGCAGCAAAATGATAAAATAGAACAACAAGTTTATCTTGAAGAAGCAAACAGGCGTAACAATCTCGTCTTTTTGATGGATAATGTACTGGACATTGTACACGATGAACTAGAAACTTCGCCCCGACTCACCTCATCTACTATTGCCAGAATTCAGTCCTTAATGTATGGGTTTAGACCGTATAAATTTCTAGAGAACGATCAGCTTACAAAACCACTTAGTCCAGAAAAAGGACAATTTCTATTGGCGCTCATTCATAGCGGAATAAGCGAGAGCAGTATGCAAAAAATATTTAATACCTCTTTTAATAATGTCTATTTAAAAGATGCCACTATGTTTGGCGTTAATCTGGAAAATGTAGATATGCCCGCCTCAGATTTACAAGGCACAGATTTTTATAATGCAAATCTTAAGAATGCAAATCTATACGAGGTAAACCTTGCTAAGAGTCAGCTTAGAAAAGCTAATCTTGCCAATGCAGACTTGCGCAAAGCGCAACTCTTAGATGCAAATTTAACAGATGCTAATCTTGGAGGTGCATTTTTAGAAGGAGCCACGTTTGAAAATGCCAATCTCAGTAACACCTCCTTGCAGGGTGCTCACGTAGCTTCAAGCAAATGGTTGGAACAACTTAGTGATTGGAATGTAATAGGAGCCCAAATTATCAAAGAAAAATATAGCTTGGACGGACCCCATACCAACGAATACAACCAAGAATACTTTATCCTACAAAAGGTTAAGTAATACGCGTATACGGTATATAATGTGATTCATTTTAGAATACACCCTACGCTCCGTATCTTTATCTAAAATTATGCATTATGGATTTTTTTAACTCCTTATCTCCTACCACACAAATTGTAGCCCTTTTTGCTGGGATTGCCATTCTTTTCTTACTGGTCTTCTCCAATAATAAAAGAAACAAGGGCAAGCTCTATGACAGAAAGCGTAGGAGTTTTCGAGATAATTATTATAACCGGAAAAAAGAGGATAAATAAATTGGTGAGAAAAAAAATAAAACCTCTAGAAGGTACAATATTAAAAAAATAACCCTTGCGCGCTAACGCATAAGATTTCCGCCCCTGCCTGCCGGCAGGCAGGTTCGCGGAAATAAATAAACTTTTATGAAAGTATACACAAAAACAGGTGATAAAGGAACCACAGCACTTTTTGGAGGAACGCGTGTGCCTAAACACCATATCAGAATAGACAGTTATGGCACTGTAGATGAACTCAACTCCTACATTGGATTAATACGAGATCAAGAGATTGATCCTAGGAGCCAAGAAATACTTGTACATATACAAGACAGGCTTTTTACCGTAGGTGCTGTACTGGCTACAGATCCAGAAAAAATGACCTTAAAAAGTGGTAAAGACCGTCTCAATATCCCTCGTATAGACGAAGAAGACATAACATTACTCGAGACAGAAATGGATATTATGGACGCTACGCTGCCACCTATGACCCATTTTGTGCTTCCAGGAGGACACACTACTGTGTCATATTGTCACATTGCCAGAACCGTATGTCGCAGAGCAGAGCGTCTAGCCACTGCGCTCAATGAGTTAGAACCCTTTGATGCCCATACCCTTACTTACCTCAACCGACTTTCTGACTACCTTTTTGTGCTGGCACGAAAGTTGTCCCAAGACTTGCAAGCAAACGAGATCAAATGGATCCCGAAAAAATTAGAATAAAAGAATACCTAATACGCATATTTTGAGATTAGAGTTGAGTGCGCTCTTACTTGTCGGCAAGGCAGGTTTGCGACAAAAGGGAGAGCAAAGCGGTAAAGCAGAAATCCGCTCAACTCATATAGCTCATTTACACGTTCTTACATTTATTTTGAAATAATCGTGAATTCACTTGGTTTTTT
>CAZXMY010000097.1:0-7750 GCA_964641325.1 uncultured Flavobacteriaceae bacterium
CTATAATGATGTTAGTTCCTTGATTAGGGGTGCTATCTACAAGCATGGTGCCTTCTAGATGCTCTACACGACGCTCTATACTGCCTAGTCCCATACCGTCTTTTTGTTCTAATTTGCCTACAACAAATCCCTTACCATTATCTTCTACCACAATGTTTAGTTCTTCTTCATGTTGTGTAAGTGCTATCGAGACTTCTGAGGCTTGAGCGTGTTTTATAACATTAGTAATGAGTTCTTGTATTATCCTAAAGATGGTAATTTCTAGATGGTTGCTTAGGCGTTCTTCCAGTCCAAAATCTGTTACCTCGATTTGTAAATTGCCAGAAATGGCTACTTTTTGTGCCAGTTTTTCTACTGCAGGAAGTAAGCCCTCTTTTGCCATAACTCCACTATTGCGCTCGTGAGATATGGACCGTACCTTATTATAGGCTTCTGATATAAGAAAGTTGGCTTTATTCAAAAGCTCTTGTGGATTGTCGCTTTTGTGCAGGTTGTTTTGCAGATTGCCTATATGCATTTTTACAGCGGCCAGTGTGCCTCCTAAGTTATCATGCAGATCTCCTGCCAGCCGCAATCGTTCTTTTTCTTGACCTTCTACCATCGCATTAATAGTATTGATTTCTTGCTCTTTGAGTAGGGTAGTAGTCTTTTGAATTTCCAATTCTTTTTCCTGCTCTGCAATGCGCTGCTTACGTTTTGTATTGCGGTACAATAGGATTGCTATTATACTTCCAAGGGCTAACGCTCCACCTAATCCAAGAGCAATATTTTGATTCCGCTTTTTTTGGGCTTGTTCTTCTAGGATTTGTTTCTCTTTTTGTGCGGTTTGGTATTTAACATTTAAGTTGGATATCTCTAGTGCATTTTGCTTATATAATAAAGCATCACCTTGTATTTTTGAAGTTTTAAGACTTTGATAAGCTTTTTTGAAAGAATTACTTAAGAAGTAGTATTCTGAAGCGTAGTTATTTATATAATAAAGTGAACGTAAAGTATCTTTTTTATTAATATAATTTTTTGCTGAATCTATAAAACGAAGGGATTCCTGATATTTTTCTTGCTTACGCGAAATTTCTGCTAATCGTATGTAGCCTCTAAAATATAAACTGCGATAGGAGTCACTATGCTCATTAAGAAGGATGGAATTATTGAAATACTCCTTGGCTTTTTGAAAATTCTCGGTAGCCTCATAATAGGAGCCCACGTAAGAATAAAAGTGAATCCAAAAAGGATGTTCTTTCGGGAATTCTAACATTAATTCCTCTAGTCTCCCAATAGTGCTGGGCGCAACATTAACTTCAAATTGTATATTGCGTAATCCATAAATTACTTTTTTAGACAAATAGTGATATTCATCTACTGGGTTCTCTATAATTGTATTGAGTTGGGATAAATAGAGTTCTACTTCTTCTGTACTTTGAATTAAGGCATAATTATAAGTGTTTATTATAGCGATTAAGGCTAGTTTTTCTAGCACAGTATTTTCAATCTCTTGACTTTTAGAAAGGGCATAATTAAAAAGATCAAAAGGCTTATTTATTTGCTTGGTGTCTTTGTAAAGTAAATAATACCCTTTGGTTATTGAGTCAATAATTATGAGCTCTTGACTAGTGTTTTTTGTGGCTTGAAAGGTTGGGTTTTTGAGGCTTTTGTATTTAAGAATATCTATTAACTGTCGTAATTGCGTATTTTCTTTTGTCTCCTCTGCGCAAAGGGCAGCTTCATTGTATTTGAATTCTAGCAGTAAAGCCAGGCACTCTTGTGTCTGGCTAAATACTGCATTACTACTAAGTAGAATAATTAAAAAGAAATATTTAATTCTATCCAAACCAGAACAAAAATAATTCTGCCCAAGGGCAAAAATGGCCACTTTGTGTTACGCCAATGTCACTATTTTTTGCAAATTCAGTTGATGCTTCTGCCGGTCTTCCACCTATATGAGTGCTATTAGGTTTTAAAGTATAACCTTCTACGATGGTTCCTTCACGATAATGAAATTCACTATCAAATACGCCTTCATTAAGAGGTTCGGATCCTTCAGATTTTTCTGAATGTATAGGCTTTAAATATCTTTGCACATTAATAAAAGCACCTTTCTCAAAGCGTTCGCCTTGTATTCCTTCAACTTCTATATCCTTTGTCTTTACTACCGCATCTCTACTAGTGCTATTTAATGAATTTCCTATTACCGCTCGCACGTGAAGTTTAAGATTTCCTCCATTTCCTCCTGATTTAGGTTCATAAACTGCTTTTTCTATACCTAAATCTAATTCACCTTTGTAATTAATAACTTCTAGACGCATTGATGTTACTATTCTTTTTTTTTCATCTATTTTTTCGGATCGGATGTATGCATATACCCCAAAAAAAGTACCATATAACTGGCTGTTGTATATGGATTGCCCAAAAGTTTCTTCTGGATTTAGATTAAGATTAGTGATTAATTTATTCATATTTTTAGTTTTAAAGGTTTAACAAATTCGGTATTCCATTGCCGTAGTCAAGTGCGTTCCATTTATCATTTTTATATAAGTGTTGATTCAAATCCCCAATTATACCGCGAAAAGATAAGGCTTGCGCTCGATAGTGTTTAAATGTTTTAAGACGTTTCTCTATAATTAAAGCAATACTTCCTGTGATAAATGGTGCGGCCATACTAGTCCCAGACATTTTTTGGTATAATTTCTTAGGATTCCCTACGTTTAAAGGCTTGGCAGCAGATATATCCACTCCAGGTGCTGCGTAATTCATTTGTTGAAGTAGTCTTGTACTTGCTCTATTGCTTTTCAAGTAGATACTGTCATTATTATCTATAGCACCTATGGCAAGTGCATATTGAGAGTCGGCTGGGCTGCAAATGGCATTGTAATTTCCTATACGGCTACTATCATTTCCAGCTGCGCAAACTACAGGGCAATTGTACTTGACAGCCGCTATTTTAATAATTTTGTCAAAAGGATCTCGCGAAAGACCGCCAGGACCATTCTTTAATTTAATAGAAAATGAAATAACATGAGCTCCTTTCATTAAGCATGAAAATATACCCAGAATAAAGTCTAGCTCTTTACCTTCTCCATTATCATTGAGAACTTTTCCTACAATTAAATTGGCTTGAGTCGCCACCCCATTTTTGCCAGCTGCAATACTAGCGCAGTGCGTGCCGTGGCCATGATTATCACTAGCAGGCTCATTTTTAAACAAGGAAAATTTTCTAACATTTGTATCAGTGAAATCAGGATGAAATTCGTCAATTCCCGTGTCTAATATTCCAATATTTATGTCGTCACCTGTATAAGTTGTTTTACGGGCGTTTATTCTATCAATACCCCAATTTATGTTTTCAGTATCAATAATGGTATTATCATTTTTATCTTCTGGGTATTTTAGATTTATTTGTCCATAATCAAACTGGGTAGAGCCATTGTTAGAAGTATCGCTCCTCATGAAATTTTCATCCACATCGGATCTATCCAAGGGGTCTGATGCGGCATCTCTATAATGGTTTTGATTATTAGATTCAAGATTAAATAGTTTCTGTGTATCTTTTGGTATTATGGGGTTAGGTTCTATGTCTTTTAGAAGATTAGTCATACCATCCTCGTCCTCGTTGTGCACAGAGCTTATATCGCGTTCAAAATACATCTCTATACCATTATATAGTCCCTTATTAAGTGATATATCAGACTCATCATGATAAGCTACACCCATTCCAATTTCCGGAAAATACCAGAGCATATTTTCATCCTGTGGTAAATCGCTCAATTCTGCTAGACCTTCAATTCGTATTTCCCGAAAAACTTTATTTTTAAAAGGATATTTTTCAACAAAACTTTCTGTTGAGTATTCCTTTTCTTCTTCTGATTCGATTAAAATAAAAGTAATTTTTTTTCCATTTACATCTCTACTGATTAACGGCTCACCTATTTTAGGCAAAACATTTGGTAAATGTATTAATGGAGAATCACTCATATTAGTGGAGTGAATCGATTGATAAGTATCTAACCCCTTAGGTCTTTCATGCTCCAATGGTGGCATATTCTATATTTTGATGCTAAATTAATGATGTGCTTAAGAGAAGTCTATACCCATTACTGAGTATTTTAACTATCCCAAAATCTAATCTTTGGAAAAATACAAAAACTATAATTATTAAAGTGATTTCTTACTAAAGTAGGAGGCTGTTTTTAAGTTCCTGGCAATACCAAACGGCACGTTTTGAGAACTGCTAAAACCTAAATAAAAGACCTGCTAGTTTATCTTTAGTACACAAGTTTTTGACAATAGCCCATAAAAAAAGCCCCACAAGGTGGAGCTTTATAAGAGGTATGGCTTAGTTCTTACTCTATTTTTATGCCCATTTGTGACAATACAGCAGTAGTCACATCATAAGCGGGATCTATATAAGCGAGGTTGTTATTACTCCCTACATTAAGAATCTGAGTATAGCCTTGCGCTTTTGCATATTTAGCTACTTCTTCACCTATTCTTTTGTATAGAGGTTGTACCACTTCACCTTGCTTTAATTGCAAAAGTTGCGTACCATTTTGTCTAAAAGTGGCAATGTCATTCTCCATAGTGGTGAGCTCTTCCTGCTTAGTTTGCTTATCAGCATCACTCATTGTATCAAAAGCATCTTGAGCGGCCTTTAAGGTAGTCTCGTATGTAGTAAGCTTATCCTTAAGCTGTTGTTCTAAGTCTAGGTTGTACTGTTTAAGCTCCTCATTTGCCTTCGTTAAATCTGGCATTTTTGAGAGTA
The DNA here is from genome assembly GCA_964641325.1 of uncultured Flavobacteriaceae bacterium. GTDB lineage: Bacteria > Bacteroidota > Bacteroidia > Flavobacteriales > Flavobacteriaceae > Dokdonia. The sequence continues at coordinate 4,757 of CAZXMY010000097.1, forward strand.
TGAAATCTGCGTCTACGGTACCTACTTTGGTTTGTGAAAATCCTACAGCCGTAATGAGTACTAAAATCGTACTTAAAATAATTTTTTTCATGATATTGTGATTTACATTATTATTTTTTTTGCGCTTGCAAATATATGGCTTACTAACCAATATCTGTGCCATTCATTTTGTTATTGCTCATAGCGCTGCCCTCTATGCGGTTTAAGAGCATCTCTTACGGCCGGCATTTCGGTTTCAAGTACCACAAGATAGGCATAGGAGTGAAGTTCACTTAAAGATACAACGCCGGTTAGGGGTTGAGATAACGCTTTCGCGAAAGCGTACTCCTTCAAATGTATCTCGTGATGCGCAGCCGTTTGCGCTCCAGAAGGGCCTCTAAAATCCCATATTAATTTTAACCTACTCATAGTATTTGTGCGGAATAATTATAATCAAAATTTTCTGCAAAGCTATCTTTGATGTTATGCTTCAGGCAATAGCTCTGCAAAGATATCAACTACAATATACATGTCTCTTAAGGATTTGTTACAATCTGTAAACAGCTTGTATAAGCGGCGATATTTGTTATTTTTGCAACCTTAATTAATTGTTTTATGAAAACCTACCTATTGCAGGTATTTGTACTTCTTTTTTGCCTTCAACTTACGGCTCAAAAGGATTCAGATATTTTATTACACATTAATGATGAGGCGATTACTGTAGCCGAGTTTAAAAAAGTATTCCTTAAGAATATCGAGTTGTTACAAGATGACTCTAAAAAAGACCCTGAGAGTTATTTAGATTTATTTATTCCTTATAAGCTTAAAGTGCAAGAAGCTTATAAGCAAGGTTTAGATGCTAAGGACACCTATAAAAAAGAACTTTCTGGCTACAAAAAACAACTTGCAAAGACATTTCTTACCGATGTGTCTATAACCGATAAGTTGGTAAAAGAAGCCTACGATAGGATTGTAAAAGAAGTAAATGCACGTCATATTCTGGTTAGAGTTGCTCCTAATGCGACGCCTGCAGATACGCTAGCCGCTTATACTAAAATAACAGAGGCCCGAAATAAAGTACTAGAAGGTGGTGATTTTGAGAAAATAGCAAAGGCGTATAGTGAAGATCCATCTGCTAAGGTTAATGGAGGAGAATTAGGATGGTTTAAGGCGTTTAAAATGGTCTACCCATTTGAGGAAGCTGCCTATAGCATACCAGTAGGAGAGGTGTCTATGCCTTTTGCCACTAATTTTGGGTATCATATTGTCCAGACCACAGCAACGCGAGAAGCTCAGGGAGCGGTTGAGGTGGCGCATATTATGATTTTAAATGACCAGAAAGATACTAGTATAAATCCACAAGAGCGGATTGAAAAAATTTATGGACTTTTAGAAAGTGGAGAAGATTTTGCCAGCCTAGCAAAAACATATAGCGATGATAAGAATACCGGGGCAAAGGGAGGTGTTATCAGAAAGTTTGAACGTGGTGAAATGAGTAGTACGGAGTTTGAAAATGCTGCTTTTGATTTAAAAGAGGCAGGAGGATATTCTAAACCGTTTCAAACATCATTTGGATGGCATATCGCAAAACTCATAAAAAAACACCCGGTGCAGTCGTTTGAAGAAGTAAAAGGGGAATTAGAAAACAGAGTGAAAAAAGACAAGCGATCACAAGTAATTTCTGACGCCCTTATTTCTAAATTAAGAAAGCAATATAATCAAGAAGATATTTCTAAGGTAGTTGCTATCGTCAAGGATAAGACCGTAGGGAATTTTAATGAAGATAAATGGGTGTATTCCGGAGATTCTGATATAGATAATAAAGCCGCTTTTACTATAAGGGATAGTACCTACACCATTAATGATCTTGCCCAGTTTTTAGAACGCACCTATAATCCTAGAAACTTTGCAACAAACGATCAATTTTTTACAGAGACTGTGCGCCGCTATATAGATTTAAAAACGCAAGCCTATCATGAAGAGCATTTAGAGGATATAGAGCCAGAATTTGCAGCGATATTGCGGGAATATAAAGAAGGTCTTTTAATCTTTGATTTAATGGACCAAGAGATATGGGCCAGAGCAAAAACGGACAGTACTGGATTAAAAACCTATTACGAAGCCAATAAGGGCCAATATAAAGAACCTCAAAAAGCCATAGCAACGGTTTATACTTCGCAAAATAAAGAGGCGCTTACAGCGTTTAAAAATCGTATAGAAAATAATGAAGAATTAGAGTTAGAAGATGTTCCTGAGTCCATTCTCAAAACGGCAAAAGACCTTTTTATAAAAGAGATTGAGTCTTATGCACGGGGATATACACCAGCTATCGGAATAAGCAGTGTACTTCCTTTTAACCAAGGATATGTGGTTTATGACATTTCAGAAATAGCGCCAGAACGAGTAAAAAATCTGGACGAAGCACGAGGACTTGTTGTAAGTGGTTACCAGCAGTATTTAGAAAGCGCTTGGATAGATAAGCTTAAATCTGAAGCGAACATTACTATTAATAAAAAAGTGCTTAAAAAACTCACAAAACAATATAACTAAATTGATAAAGCCAAGTCTTTTACTTCTTATATGTAGCTTTCTATGTATTTCTTGTGGCTGGTTAAAATCTCCAGAAGATGGTATCGTTGTAGCTAGAGTAAATGATGCATATCTCTATCAATCAGATGTAAAGGAATATCTTTCAGATTTTTCCAATGATCAAGATAGTGCGGTGCTTACCACAAGTTTTATTAATAATTGGGCGACAAAACAATTGTTGTTAGATGGAGCAAAACGCAATGTATCTAGACAGGATCAGGAAGTTTTTAATCAAATGGCAGAAGATTATAGATTAGGTTTATACACCAGTACCTATAAAGATGCACTCGTTAACAAGCAATTGGATACTGTGGTTAGCTTAGAAGAAGCTCAAAAGTTTTACGAAGAAAACAAGCATAATTTTAATCTCAATGAAGATCTTCTAAAATTACGTTACATACAAATAGGAGATGATTACATTAATAA
>CAZXMY010000098.1:0-7743 GCA_964641325.1 uncultured Flavobacteriaceae bacterium
TGTCTGAAAGCGGCATCTCTTCTGTAGAAGCCATAAAAGAATTAAAACCGCACGGGTTTGAAGGATTCTTGATAGGCGAGAACTTTATGAAGACAGATAATCCAGGTGAGAGTGCTAGGGAGTTTATAGAACAGTTGTAAATAATAAATTAAATTCCTATTCCCTCTCCTTGAGGAGAGGGCTAGGGTGAGGTGACGATGAAATTAAAAATCTGCGGAATGAAATACAATACTCAAGAAGTCGCTGCATTGCAGCCAGACTACTTGGGCTTTATATTTTATGATAAAAGCAAGCGAGATTTTGAGGGAATGGAGATTCCTACACTTCCAAAAGGCATTAAAAAAGTAGGCGTATTTGTAGATGCTGATATTGTTTTCGCGAAAGCGCAAATAGAAAAATATCAATTAAACGTTATACAGTTGCACGGGAGTGAGTCACCAGCATATATAGAAGAACTTAAAAACTCCCTCTCCTCAGGAGAGGGCTGGAGAGAGGAAATATGGAAAGTATTTTCAATAAAAGACCATTTTAATTTTGACCAACTCAAGCCTTATGAAGGGCTTGTAGATGCTTTTTTATTTGACACTAAAGGCAAAGAAAAAGGCGGAAATGGATACACCTTTAATTGGGATGCTTTAAAAGAATACCCATCTACAACACCTATCGTATTAAGCGGCGGGATAGGCTTAGGCGAAGTAGAAAAATTAAAAAACATACTGGCTACAGAGCTTCCTATTATCACTCTTGATGTAAATAGTAAGTTTGAGGTAGAACCAGGATTGAAAGACACTAAAGATTTAGAAAAATTTAGAAAAATTGTTATGGAAACACAACAAAGCACTTTAAGTTATCAAGCAAATGAACGTGGATACTATGGTGATTTTGGAGGCGCATTTATACCAGAAATGCTTTACCCAAATGTAGAAGAACTATGCTCACAATACATCAAGATAATGCAAGAACCTTCTTTTCAAGAAGAGTTCAAACAGTTACTTAAAGATTATGTAGGGCGCCCTACTCCACTCTATTACGCTGCTCGTTTTAGCGAAAAATACGGCACAAAGGTTTATCTAAAAAGAGAAGACTTATGTCATACGGGAGCGCATAAAGTAAACAATACTATCGGTCAGATATTAATGGCAAAACGCCTAGGCAAGAATCGTATTATTGCAGAAACGGGCGCAGGACAACACGGCGTAGCTACCGCTACTGTATGTGCGCTTATGGGACTAGAGTGTATCGTTTATATGGGGGCCATAGACATAAAGCGTCAAGCACCTAATGTAGCTCGTATGAAAATGCTAGGCGCTACTGTAAAAGCAGCAGAGTCAGGAAGCAAAACACTTAAAGATGCAACAAATGAGGCTATACGTGATTGGATAAACAACCCTGTAGACACACATTACATCATAGGCTCTGTTGTAGGACCACACCCTTACCCTGATATGGTTGCCCGTTTTCAATCTGTTATATCTGAAGAAACAAAAAAGCAACTATTAGAAAAAGAAGGATGCGAAAATCCTGATTATGTAGTTGCCTGCGTAGGTGGTGGCAGTAATGCCGCTGGTTTGTATTATCATTATCTAGATGAGCCAGAAGTAGGTATTATTGCAGTAGAAGCTGCCGGAAAAGGAGTGGATTCTGGAGAGAGTGCCGCTACCTCAGCATTAGGTCGTGAAGGGATTATCCACGGTAGTAAGACCTTATTAATGCAAACAGACGATGGACAAATTACAGAACCCTACTCTATCTCGGCAGGATTAGATTACCCTGGCGTAGGACCAATGCACGCAAATTTATTTCGTTCTGGACGTGGAGAATTTATTTCTGTTACAGATAAAGACGCAATGCAAGCGGGTCTTGAATTAAGTAAACTAGAAGGTATTATTCCTGCGATAGAAACGAGTCACGCACTCGCTATTTTTGAAACTAGAAAATTTAAAAAAGATGACGTGGTCGTGATTAACCTCTCTGGACGTGGAGATAAAGATTTGAATACGTTTATTGATTATTTTAATTTATAAAACCTCGCTTTCGCGAAAGCATACAAATGAATAGAATACAAAAAGCACTCGGTCAAGATAAAAAACTATTAAGTTTATACTTCACAGCAGGATACCCTGCAATAAACGATACGCTATCTATACTTACGCAATTGCAAGATAGCGGTGTAGATATGGTAGAGATTGGTTTGCCATTTTCTGACCCTCTAGCAGATGGACCTACGATACAAGCATCAAGTACTACGGCATTACAAAACGGAATGTCTACAGAAAAGCTATTCTCACAATTAGAAGGTATTAGAAATACCATTAACATCCCGCTAATACTTATGGGGTATTTTAACCCGATGCTACAATACGGTGTAGAGAAGTTTTGTAAACGATGCCAAGAAATAGGTATAGACGGAATCATTATGCCTGATTTACCATTAGCAGAATATGAGGCAGACTATAAAGCTACTTTTGAAAAATACGGACTTATAAATGTATTCTTAATCACACCACAAACGAGTGATGAGCGTATTAAACAAATAGATGCTGCAAGTGATGGATTTATTTATATGGTAAGTAGTGCTAGTACTACAGGAAACATCTCTGGTTTTGGAAATACACAAGAGGATTACTTTAAACGCATCGCTTCAATGAACTTAAAGAATCCGCAAATAGTAGGTTTTGGTATAAAAGACAAAGAAACATTTGCAACAGCTACTGAGCATCAAAAAGGAGCTATCATTGGAAGTGCTTTTATAAAACACCTCACCGAGAATGGTGCTAATAGTGTAAAAGAGTTTGTGGAGAAAATACGATAAGTTACTTCTTATGCTCTTTCATCCAGATATCATTTGCACACGGTTTTACAATATCTGGCACTAGTCCTGAACAATCGCCCCCATTACGAATCACATCTCTTACAATAGAGGAAGATATATAGCTCTTTCCTGAACTTGTAAGTAAGAAAACGGTTTCAATACCCGATAGTTTTCTATTGGTATGTGCAATGGCTTTTTCAAATTCAAAATCACCTGGATTACGTAAACCTCGTAAAATAAAGTCCGTTTCTTGTTGTTTGCAGAAATCTATAGTAAGCCCTTTATAGCTCATCACCTTAATCTTAGGTTCATCTTTAAAAGTTTCTTCTAGAAAACCAAGGCGTTGTTCTAATGAGAACATATATTTCTTTGCGGAGTTTACCCCTATTGCAAGAATCACCTCATCAAACAAAGTCAATCCTCTTTCTATAATATCGTAATGTCCTATCGTGATAGGATCAAATGATCCTGGAAATACTGCTCTTTTCATAATATACTTCGATTAATTTTCGCGAACCTGCCTGCCGGTAGGCAGGGGCGAAAATCTTATTATTCATTTTATCCAATAATCAACCTAAAATAATCAATTATTAATCGGCCTACTTCAAACAGGCTTCAATCGCTTGTCCAAATACTTCGGTTAAACTCAATCCGGCTGCTTTAAACTGCCTTGGTATGATGCTCTCAGAAGATAAACCCGGATTGGTATTTACTTCTACAAAATGAGGCACATCCTTATGGAAAATAAAATCGATACGAGCGATTCCTTTTAAGTTCAACAACTCATAAATAGCCATCGTAAGTTGTTGTACGTGTTTTGTTTCGGTTTCTGAAATTCTAGCAGGAACAATCTCTTCTGACTTCCCCGAATATTTTGCATCTAGACTAAAAAAGTCTCCATCTGGCACAATCTCACATACAGGCAATACTTGTACCCCTTGCCCAAAATCATATACCCCTACAGACACTTCCGTACCACTCAAAAAAGATTCTATGAGTACCTGCGAATCTTCTTTAAAAGCAATACGTATCGCCTCTTCTAAATCTCCTTCTTTATACACCTTACTCACTCCATAACTAGAACCCGCTCTATTAGGCTTTACAAAACAAGGATATCCTATTTGCATAGAAAGACTGTTCTTAAATTCCATAGAGATTTCATCGCCTTTATTTACATAAATCGAAGTTGCCATAGGCACTCCATACGGTTTGAGCACACTTAGGGTATCGCGTTTATTATAGGTTAAGGCGCTCTCATAAAAAGCGCTACTCGATTGAGGTATTCCTATGGCTTTCAAATAGGCTTGCAATTCGCCATTTTCTCCAGGAGCACCGTGAATGGTATTATAACAGGCATCAAAAAATACTTGCCCAAAAGGAAGCATTACACTAAAATCGCGTTTATTGATATGAAATTCTTCCCCCTCAAATACGCATACCCATTTATCAGCTAAAATATGGACCGCATAGGCTTCATATAATGTTGTATCCAGCGCCTCCATGACGGTCTTGCCACTATTAATAGAGATATTTACCTCGCTCTCATAGCCACCCATTAAAACGGCAATATTCTTCTGCATAAAAGAAAAGTAGTTTATTTACGTTACTCAAAAATAACCTTTAATCTGCCTGATACCAAAAGGCAGTCATTTTTATATCTTTGCAACTCGAACTACTACCCTATGAGTATTATTAAATTTATTTTTAGCAAGACTTTTGTTAAGCAATTAGTCCTTGCTCTGGTTATACTAGTTGTCTTTATTTTTTTAGTAAAATGGTGGCTTGCTGGCACCACTAATCACGACCAGCGCATTGCGGTTCCAGACGTAAAGGGAATGACCTTAGAAACCGTTGAGCAAGAACTCTCTAATGCAGATTTAAGATTCTTTATCATTGATAGTGCCAACTATAATCCCGATTACCCGAAATACTCAGTGATAGAACAAAATCCAGCAGCGGGAAAATTTGTAAAAGAAAACAGGCAGATATATTTAGTACTCAATCCTTCTGGTTATCGCAAACTTACCATCCCTGATGTGATTGATAAAACCAGACGTCAGGCAGAACCTACTCTCAAAGCCTTAGGGTTTAAAATAGGCAAGATTACGTATATAGACCACATTGGGAAAGACGAGGTGAGAGAACTTAGACACAAAGGAAAAAAGATTCAGCCTGGCGACCAACTTCAAAAAACATCTACTATAGACCTTGTGCTAGGTAACGGAAAAGGTGATTACAGAGACGCTTTCACAAACGATACCACAGACTCAGACGACACGACAGATGGAGGAAACTAATTCCATAGGTCCAGAACCTCAAGACGAGCTTTACGAGCATCACTCTTTTACGGCAGCGACAGGTCAAGAACCCTTAAGGGTTGATAAATTCTTAATGAATTTTATTGAAAATGCGACCCGCAACAAAATCCAAAAAGCCGCAAAAAACGGGAGCATAGAGGTTAACGGTAAAGTTGTAAAACAAAACTACAAGGTAAAAGCAGGTGATAAGATACGCGTGCTTTTTGAGCATCCACCGTTTGAAAATCTATTGACGCCGCAAGACATTCCTATCGAGATTGTTTATGAAGATGAGGACCTTCTGGTAGTAAATAAAGAAGCAGGAATGGTGGTGCATCCTGGTCACGGCAATTATTCTGGGACTTTGATTAATGCTCTTATTTTTCATTTTGACAACTTACCTAACAACAGTAGTGACCGTCCAGGACTTGTACATCGCATAGACAAAGACACTTCGGGCTTGCTTGTAGTGGCTAAAACCGAGCAGGCAATGACCCATCTTTCTAAACAGTTTTTTGACAAAACTACAGAGCGGGAATATGTTGCTATAGCTTGGGGAAATTTGGCCGAAGATGAAGGCACTATAGAAGGCAATATTGGACGTCACCCTAAAAACAGATTGCAAAATACCGTTTGGGAAGGAGACGAGGCAGACTATGGCAAACCTGCCATTACTCATTACAAAGTACTCGAGCGATTAGGTTATGTTACCCTTGTTTCGTGTAAACTAGAAACAGGACGCACCCATCAGATTAGAGTGCATATGAAGCATATAGGCCACACCCTGTTTAATGACGAGCGTTATGGAGGCAATGCCATATTAAAAGGCACCTCTTTCTCTAAGTACAAGCAGTTTGTAGACAATTGCTTTAAGGTCTTACCCAGACAAGCCTTACACGCAAAAACCCTGGGCTTTGTCCATCCTACTACTCAGGAGGTGATGCGCTTTGAAGCTCCCATTCCAGAAGACATGCAGGAGTGCATACATAAATGGAAAACCTATGCCACGCACCAGCTTTAGTTGATGGTTAGATAACTAAAATCAATACTAGCTGCGGTATAAAGCAACTCACTTTTCTTATTTTTACAAAAAAGAAATTGTCTTATGAAAATTGTTGTTTCTCCAGCCAAGTCCTTAAACTTTGAAACCCCTTTACCTACGAGCAAGTTTACACAGCCTGTTTTTCTAGAAGAAGCAGCAAAGTTAAATGGTACGCTTTCGCGAAAATCAAAAAAGGCCATCGGGGAGCTTATGCATATAAGTGATGCCCTTGCTGCCCTCAATAAAGAGCGCACACAGCAGTTTACAACCCCTTTTACGGCCAAAAATGCCAGACCAGCCGTATTTACTTTTGACGGCGATGTATATCAGGGTTTAGACGGTTTCACCTTAACTGAAGATAAAATAGACCTTTTACAAGACCGCCTTCGTATCCTTTCTGGAATGTATGGCGTACTCAAACCTTTAGATCTTATGCAAGCCTACCGTCTAGAAATGGGCACTAAACTTAAAGTAGGAAAGGCAGAGAATCTCTATAAATTTTGGGGCAACCAAGTGACAGAACAACTCAATGAAGAACTGCAAGACGATGAGCTTTTTATTAACCTAGCGAGTAATGAATACTTTAAAGTGATTAATAAAAAACTCTTGAAAACACCTATCATTACGCCTATTTTTAAGGACTTTAAAAACGGAAACCTTAAAGTCATTTCCTTCTTTGCAAAAAAAGCAAGAGGTCGTATGGTACGTTATATTACAGATACCAATGCACAAACCGTAGAGGACATCTTAGGCTTTGACTATGACGACTACCGCTACAGCGAAGAACACTCTACTCCCGAAAAACAGGAGTTTACATTTGTGAGGTAGTTTGTTTAGGGATTAGAGATTAGTGGCTCGTAGGTAGTGGTTAGTAAAAAGTGTCTACGATCTAACTTCTAGCATCTCACATCTAGTATCTCAAGTCTAAAACCTCACATCTATCATCTCTGTTACGGAAAACCGTAATTTTCTTAGGTAAGGTTCCTGTATTTTTATTTGAAGAAGAATTAGGTTATGTTTATGTGATAATCAACTAATTGTAGACGCTTCAGGAGGGAATATATTTCTTTAAAACTGTGGTGGAACATTTGACAAAAAACATTGAAACTAAATTAATAGAATGAGATTATATGTATTAAACAAACGGAATCCACGTGAAAAAATCTATTTAAAGATAGAAGCTTCTACACGTTGGGAATTAAAAAACAAACTTCGGAATTCTTATTTCACTTTAAATAAAGTAAGTTATAACGTAAATGAAGTTTTTGCTGAAAGCGGAACAAATAGCACAGCCACAGGAGCAGTTTTAGGGGGAATGATTGGATAAATCGGTGGGCCTTGGGGAGTTGCAGCAGGGGTTACTGCTGGAAGTTTATTAGGAAAACAAGAAGACAGTCGGGATGATATAAAAGTAAGAAAGTTTAATAACTTAAAAGCAAATGGCTGAAATGAAAAAATTAGACATTAAAAATTTCATAGCAATAATCTTCTTAATTACATTATTTGCAATAAGTTATGCTTATTGGGATTTGCTTAAAAATATATTAAGAAAAATACTTGAATTGAAAATTACATACATAGCTCTATTCGGT
>CAZXMY010000099.1:0-7696 GCA_964641325.1 uncultured Flavobacteriaceae bacterium
GTAGAGAAGTTTGTATCTGCAAAATCTCCTTCACTTTTATTAAGTCCTGTAAAATCAAATCGCAATACACCAAATCCTTCAGAGGCAAGTGCTCTACTAATATTACGTGCCGCCGAAAAATCTTTACTACACGTAAAACAATGAGCAAAAATGGCATAATTATGAGGGAATTTATCTGCTGGGAGGTCTAATCTGGCTGATAATTGCTGGCCTCTCCCGTTGGAAAAAGTTAGTTTTTGTGAACGCATTATTTTTGATTTTTAGTAAAGTTACGAATTGTGATACTTATGTCGCACATAGGACCGGGATATTACTACAGTAAGAGTTTTAGAATATCTAAAAATGACTATAATGATATCAGGTGCGTAACTAGTATTCCTTTATAAGATTCAGAGTTTTGAGTAAGTAGGGTTTTTGAATCCTTGGATTTCAGGTAAAAAGGCGCCTTATGTATGTCAACGCCGCTCTTCTTTTTAAGCCGTATTCCTTGTCCCGAAATGATGTTTTTATTGGGCTCAAAATTGCCTTCAGGAATATGCTCCGTAAGAATGACATGTGAGTATTGATACAACTGGGGTATTATGCGCAGTATTTCGGCATTAGAAAGATGTTGTAACACTTGCCTTATAATCGCACAATCTGCCTTGGGTAGCTTATCTCTGGAAATATCTAGACAATCAAAACTTAATCGTTTATCCTTATACATCTCCCTGTTTCGTTCAATTAATTCAGGTACGATATCAATGGCAAGATACTTTCTTGTGTACGGAACTAGCTGCTTACCTATATTAAAATCTCCACAGCCTAAATCACAAACCGATAGAGGTTCTGAAAAGCTACTCAGAAAACGAACTATCTGATTTATAAAAGGATTAACAATATCGGTATGATGAGAACCTTCACCAGAATAAAAGTCGGTTTGAGTACTACCCCAAAGACCTTGAGCATAAATCTGCTGCATTGCCTTCTTCGTAGGCCAAGGTTTTTTAGTTTTCACAAGAGTATACCCAACTTCTTTATGGAGTACTAGGTTTACTTTTCTTACGTAAATCTGTATTTATAAATACGGCCACTTGCAGACGCTCAAAATTGCGATTGCCTATGTGATTTTTGAGAAAGCCTAATTCTGTTCGTAAATTCTTATTAAACTTATATCCTAAAGCGCCATACAAACGATTTTGACTAAAGGTATCTCCTTGTAAATTCAAAAACACTTCGTCGTAAGCTGTAGCATAAAATGTATCTCCTAAAGGATAAGTGAGTCGTAAGAAGTAACGTGCGCGGTACTGTGTATCTGTGCCCGAAATAGGGTTGTTTATAAATCGCTGTTCAAATCTATATCGATGGCTAAACTTTAACTTTCCAACAGTATTTCTAAGTACAAATTGTTGGTAAATACGATGCTCTGTGGTGTTTTCTTCACCTTCTGGCTCTTCAAAAGTGCCATCTGTGGTGATATATCCATACCCAATGGAGGCCATCGCCTTATCTGTTAGATTATAGTTTAAAGCAGTACGTAATAGTAATTGATTAAAATTACTTCCCACTTCATAGTTACGATATTGAACTTCTGCGTGAATACTCATTTTCTCAGAGATTCGATTAGTGGTAAAAAACATCGCCCAAGCCCCTAAGTCGTCTTGGCCGTCATTTTGTGCATAGAAGTCTTGCGACACTAATAAAAGTAGTCCTATTATAAATATCTTTTTTGTCATTGTGATTAATCTAACTTTATGGTTTTAATTTCTTTAAAAGGTAATACGTCTAGGGCTTTCATTTTCGTCTCAAATGGAGTCCATTTTTCGGCGAAGAAAGTATTCGTTTTTTCTATAGCTTCTTCCAGCTCTTCTTTGGCATGTTGTAATAAACGATCTTCTGTAGCTGTCATTCCTTCTGGACGACTGCTGGAGTATTGACTTGCTGTTCCTATACGTCGCATCACGGTAGGAGCAGGGTTACGAGTAATCCCTTGTCTTTTATCTTCTTTTCCTAGATATAAGGCAATGACTGTATCAATCTCTTTCCCGATTTCTTTGGCTGCTTTTATAGCCTCTTTGTTGCCTTCTTTATCTTTTTCTTTAAGGTCTTTTTCATAAGACTTGGCGATATCTTTACTTTCTACAAGTTGTTTTACTGCATCTGCAGCCGTCTGGGTGTACTTTTGTAAAAGCTTGCCTCTCTCATAGATTTCGTTAATCGCTTTTTGAGAAATGTCTAACCTAGGGTCTGACGCCACTGTAATAGATTGCTCACTTGTCTGATCGCCATAACTCATTACTAATTTATAAGTACCTGGCTTTACAGTTACGCCTCCCGGTTCATTGGTGCGTTTGCGAATTCTACGCGCGGGACGATCTCCTCCAGCTTCGTTAAGACGCCATGTCATAGTATGTATTCCTGTGCTGTCTGGTGCGTTGGTTTTAAGATGTCGTATTTGTCTGGTACCATCATAAATTTTGAGGTGTATAGAATCCCATTTAGGAGTATTCTTATCCTCCTCAGAATCGGCATCTCCCTTTTTACCTTTCTTAGGCGTTTTTACTTTGGTAAGATAGTAGCGTATCTGCGCACCACCATCTCTATTTTCTCCATTAAAAAGGGCATCTCCTCCAAAACGACTTCCCGTAGGCTGCTGGTAGGCAGCATCATATGCTGTAGGTGGTTGAAAGAGGTTTAGCTTTCGCGAAAGCGTACTTCTATCCCTAGCAATTGCTCTTAGGGGTCGAATATCGTCCAATACCCAAGCCGCACGGCCAAAAGTGCCAATCACGAGATCGTGTTCTCTAGGGTGTATCACAAGATCTTTTACTGAAGTGGTAGGGAAGCCTTTCGTCCATTTGGTCCAATTAGATCCGGCATCTACAGAGACATATAAGCCATCATCTGTCCCTAAGAATAATAGATTCTTTTCTTCAGGATCTTCTACAATACTTAAAGTGTAACTCTGCACATCATTACTATCTACAATGCGCGTCCAAGACTTACCATAATTAGTAGTTCTGTAGGCATAAGGTGTGTAATTAAAACGTCTGTAATCATTAGCGATTAATAGCGCTTCTCCTTTGTTCTTATTGCTCGCCTTTATTTGCACAATCCAGCTACCAGAAGGCAAGCCTTTAAGATTTTTTGTAACTTCTGTATACGATTGTCCTCCATTTTGAGTGTAATGCACACGACCGTCGTCTGAGCCTACCCAGAACATATTTTTTTCCAGAGATGAAGGTTCTATCACTAAAATAGTGGTGTGATTCTCTGCACCGGTCGCGTCCATAGAGAGACCACCAGATTCGCTCTGTTTTTGTTTTTCTGGGTCGTTCGTAGTGAGGTCAGGTGAGATGACTTCCCACGTAAGCCCTTTATCTGTACTCTTGTGCACAAACTGACTTCCAAAGTATATCGTATTACTATCAAAAGGATCGATGTTTATGGCACTGTTCCAATTAAAACGTAAGTGCACGTCTGGATCTGGATGTGTAGGTCTTACAGAGTAATTGTTTCCGGTTTGCCAGTCATAACGGCTCACAAACCCCTGCTGACTCATACTCCATCCATAACGGCTATCATCTGGATCTGGTACGACATCAAAACCATCTCCAAAAGAAATTTCTTGCCAGTAATGATTTCTAATTCCCTGCGTTCGCCACACATAAGCCGGACCGCGCCAACTACCATTATCTTGCATTCCTCCATATACATTATAAGGAAACTCATTATCTACAGCAATATGGTAGAACTGTGCAACAGGTAAATTGCCAATAAAACGCCAGGTCTTTCCTCCATCTTTGGTAATATTCATACCACCATCATTGCCATCTATCATAAACTTACCATTAGTAGGATGTATCCACCAAGCGTGGTGATCTGGATGCACGCCATTATCTACACCATAAGCACCCATTAGCTGCTCAAAGTTTTTGCCGCCATCTTCAGAAACATTTACGTAGGTAAAAATAGAGAAGACTCTATTTTCGTTCTCTGGATCTACATAGATCTCGCTATAATAAAAAGGTCTATTCCCGATATCGCTTTTATCGTTTATTTTTTTCCAGGAAAACCCTCCATCTTCAGAGCGGTAGAGCGCGTTTTTCTTAGCTTCTACAAGAGCATATACAATATCTGGGTTATTGCGAGCAATAGCGATACCTATACGACCTAAATCTCCTTTAGGAAGTCCATCTGTATCCGAGAGTTTTTTCCAAGTATCACCACCATCGTGCGTCATATACATGCCACTACCAGTTCCTCCTGATTTAAAAAACCAAGGATCACGCTTGTGTTCCCACATCGCCACAAATAACTTGTTGGGATTACTAGGATCCATCACCATATCTGCAACCCCCGTTTTGTTATTATTAAAAAGAATTTTTTTCCACGTTTTTCCTCCATCTATGGTTTTAAAGACGCCACGTTCTGGATGCTCTCCCCAAGGAGAACCTATAGCACCTACATATACCACATCTGGATTTGTAGGGTCTATGATTACTCTATGGATATGTCTGGTTTTTTCCAGCCCCATAGATTTCCAGGTTTTTCCGCCGTCCAAGGATTTATAGACTCCATAACCGCCATTAAGGGAGTTACGAGGATTTCCTTCTCCGGTTCCTACCCAAATCACACTAGGATTAGACTGTTGTATAGCAACAGCACCTATAGAAGCCGTTAATTCATTATCAAAAACAGGATCCCATTTAATCCCACCAGAAGTAGATTTCCAGAGACCTCCAGAAGCTGTGCCTACGTACATTACATCTGGATTATCCACTACAACATCTATTGCTGTTACACGTCCAGACATCCCTGCGGGCCCTATATTTCTAGGTTGCATGTCTTGAAAAATAGACATGTCTAATTCTTGAGAAACTCCTGTAAATGCGATGAACAAAAGGAGCAAAAGAGTGGTGATTTTTTTCATTTTGGTTGGTGATTAAATACGTGGTTACAAGTAAGCCTTAAAAATAAGCAAATGTGATTGGAGATTTCTTAAAGAGGTGTTAAGGTAGCTTTAGCGAAAGCATAATTAAGACAAATACCGTATTTTTAATACTGCTATGAAAAGAAACATTCACAACCGCTCTGGTTTTGTTTTTACAAGCTATAAAGCGCCTTCTACATCTAAATTTGACCAACTACTTGATATTTTTCAGGAATTGATCACACATACCTCTGGAGATTTTGATGAGGCGATGGATTGGTTAAAGCAGTTGGATGAGGAGTATAAACTTACCGATGAAAATTATTCGCTCGATGATTTTGTGCAGGAGCTCAAGGATAAGGGCTATATACGAGAAGAAATAAAGCCAGATGGCAAACCAAGTGCAACGATAACCGAAAAGACAGAGCGGGCTATACGCCAGCGCGCTTTAGATCAAATTTTTGGCAAACTCAAGAAAAGTGCACAAGGCAATCACCGTTCCAAGCAAGCAGGGCGAGGGGATGAACATACAGGAGATTATCGCGATTATCGTTTTGGCGACCCGCTAGAACGTATCTCTATGACCGAAAGTTTGCGCAATGCACAGATTAATAATGGGGTGGGCGATTTTAGCTTACGCGAAAGCGATCTCGTTGTAGAAGAAACTCATTTTAAAGCCCAGATGAGTACCGTACTTATGATAGATATCTCACACAGTATGATATTATATGGTGAGGATCGCATCACACCGGCTAAGAAAGTAGCGATGGCGCTCGCACAACTCATTACCACGCGTTATCCTAAGGATAGTCTGGATGTTATCGTTTTTGGTAATGATGCTTGGCCTATAAAAATTAAGGAATTGCCGTATTTGCAGGTAGGACCGTATCATACCAATACAGTAGCCGGGCTAGAATTAGCAATGGATATCTTACGTAGAAAGCGCAATACCAATAAGCAAATCTTTATGATTACAGATGGTAAGCCTAGCTGTTTACGATTAAAAGACGGACGCTACTATAAAAACCCAAATGGACTGGATGAGCATATTGTAAGCAAATGCTATAGTATGGCGCGTCAAGCGCGAAAGGTAAACATCCCCATCACTACTTTTATGATTGCAAATGATTCGTATTTGCAACAGTTTGTAGATGCCTTTACAGAGGCCAATCAGGGGAAAGCGTTCTATACGGGACTTCAAGGCCTAGGCGAAATGATTTTTCAGGATTATGAAACGAATAGGAAAAAGAGAATTAGATAATTAATTATGTATCCGTCTAACATACTAGAGCCTAGGATAAGGGTGGTTATTTTGGAAAATGACTATTTTTTGGAGTCATTTTCTAAATTTTTCCGTTTTCTTTTTATGATGGATTACGAAACAAATAGGAAAAAGAGAATTAGGTAATTGACAAGGGAGATGTATCATATAACCAATGGAGATTCATTGACCGAAAGATTAAAGACTCTTAATATCGAAGGCGATATCATAACGATGCGGGAATGTCTTATGGAGGGTCCCAAAGATTGTTCGGATGGATTTGAAGCATTTTTTAAAGCACGTGAAGCGTTTATTTATACCCAGTTTGGTAACGAACTTTCCTATGAGGAGTATGTAGTTGCACAATTTAGAAGGATGCGGGAGATTCCTGAAGGAAGTGAGGTTTGCTTTTGGTTTGAAGATGATTTGTTCTGTCAAGCCAACTGGTGGTTTTTACTCTATTATCTGAAAGATAGTAAGACAAAAAAGCATTTAATACGCTCGGGAGATGCATCGCCCTATAGTTTTGCAAGACTAGGTGATAATGCGCTATTAAAAGCGTATGAAGCTAAAGAAGAAATAGTAGAGCAGGAGTTAACAGCATTATGGGAATTGTATGTAAATGATGATGAGAAAAGTATTGAAGCATTGCCAGAATCGTTTTTAAAGAAATATTACTTTGTAAAGCCTGCATTTAGAGCACATATAGATAGATTGCCTCAAGGAAATTCCTTAGGAAAACCGAAAGAGGTTTTAAAGGAAATAGGAGAGGGGTTGGGTTTTGAAAATTTTGGTAAGCTGTTTCAAGAATTTAAGGATAGACTACCTATATATGGTTATGGAGATTTGCAGGTACAGCATATGTTGAAAGAGTTAAAGCAAGAAAATTAAAAATATGAATATAGAAAAAGTACAAACACTGGGAGCGCTCAAAAAAAGTGGATGGCAATCGAGAGGCATAAAAGACGAATTGCGTGCTAACCTAATACAGAAGATACAAAACCACGAAGCTACCTTTGAGGGTATACACGGTTATGAGTATACGGTTATCCCAGAGCTGGAACGTGCCATATTATCTAGGCATAATATCAATTTACTAGGCTTGAGAGGTCAAGCTAAGACCAGGCTCGCACGTCAGATGGTGAATTTATTGGATGAGTACATTCCTGTGGTGGCAGGTTCTGAGATAAATGATGATCCTTTGCAACCGTTATCTCGATATGCGCAAGAGCTTATTCAAGAAAAAGGAGATGATACACCTATCACTTGGTTGCACCGTCGTGAGCGCTTTGCAGAGAAATTAGCAACCCCAGATGTAACGGTAGCAGATATTATTGGAGATGTAGATCCTATTAAGGCTGCAAATCTTAAGTTGAGTTATGCAGATGATCGTGTGATACATTTTGGGATGATACCGCGTGCAAACCGCTGCATTTTTGTGATTAACGAATTACCCGACTTACAAGCTCGTATTCAGGTGGCTTTATTTAATATCTTACAGGAAGGTGATATCCAGATACGAG
>CAZXMY010000100.1:0-7690 GCA_964641325.1 uncultured Flavobacteriaceae bacterium
TGGAAATAGATTTCTCCCTCACTCAAGTAGATGTCACTCGAGATGAACGCTATCGTTATCGTCTCAATACAAACGAATGGATTGATCTGGGCAATACACGTTCCGTACGCTTTCCTAATCTGGCACCAGGAGATTACACTCTAGAAATAGAAGCTTTGGATTTTTCAGGAAACAAAGTAGGAGAATCGCTATTACTTGACATTCACTCCAAAAATTTCTTTTACAAAACATGGTGGTTTTTTGTAGCCCTCACTCTACTAATTGCTAGTATTCTAACCTGGATGCTTAGACAATCGCTATTGCGCAAGCGACTACAGGAAAACTTCTCACAAAATTTGATGCAATCTCAAGAAGAAGAGCGTGCTCGCATCGCAAGAGATCTGCACGATAGTGTAGGACAGCAGCTCACCTTAATAAAACGGCGTCTTCAAGAAAAAGGGGATACCGCTGTAAGCGAACTTGCAAATAATACCCTAGAAGAGGTACGCCATATCTCTCGCAATCTCTATCCTGCGATTCTCAAACAACTAGGACTAAGTGGTAGTATAGAACAATTGCTGTATGATGTAGATGAACAAACAGCCCTTTTTGTCTCTGTAGATATTGATGATGTTGATGAATTATTTGATGAAAAAGCAGCCCTCCAAATTTATCGTTTTGTCCAAGAAAACGTCTCTAATGTGATAAAGCACGCTTTCGCGAAAGCGCTCTCTGTCACCCTACAACAGGAAGAAAAAGCGATTTTACTTACCATTAAGGACAACGGTAAAGGCTTTGATGTACTCGAGAAACAAAAAAACAACAGTCTCGGTCTTAAAACACTTCAAGAACGTATTCGTATATTGGAGGGAACACTCACTATCGAAAGCACTACCGAAACAGGCACTTTAACAACGGCACTTATCCCCTATTCAAATGGAAAGAACTGATATACATCTACTTATAGCAGACGACCATCCTCTATTATTAGACGGACTCAAAAACGCCTTAAGCGCACAAGGCTATGCACAAATAGAAGTCGCAACTAATGGCGCACAGGCTCTAGATCATATTAAAGAAAAACAACCAGATGTTGCACTATTGGATATAGAAATGCCATTATTAACAGGCTTTGAGGTTATCAAGAAATGTCAAGAACTGCAACTTAAAACACGCTTTATAATACTCACATCACATAAAGAAAAAGGCTTTGTATTAAAAGCTAAAAAACTCAACATCGCAGGGTATTTAATTAAAGACGAACCTTTTACCGAAATAGACAAATGCATACAGATTGTAGCGGCAGGAGACACCTGTTTTAGTGCAACTTTTGACGCTGTTCTAGAAGGCCAAGTTAATCCCGAACTGCAAAAAATTAAGTTACTTTCTCCCTCAGAACGAACGATATTAAGGCTTATTGCTCAAGGCAGTCAATCTCAGGAAATTGCAGATACACTCTCCATCTCTGTAAGAACGGTACATAAACATCGCTCTAATATCATTACAAAACTAGAACTCCCAGCAGGTATTGATCCGCTTTCTATATGGGCTAAGGAACATCTAGAACTCATACTTTCTTTATAAGGGACTTGTGTTGGATGTTTAGATGCTAGCCTTTTTTGGGCTGTTGGCTGTTAGATGTTAAGTTATAGCTTTTAGTTCATAAGAATTTGGCTACTCATGTCTCCTCTCCTAATCCCTTCCTTTCATTCCCGCAAAGGCGGGAATCTCAACCTCGATTGGAATATTATTTCCGCTTTAAGCGAAAACCTCTCCAAATCCTAACCCCTAATTCCTAATTCCTAATTAACTAACCCCTAATACCTTTTTTACTGCTCACTAATCCAGATCTCGATACAATTCTCGCCTTGCTCGAATCACTCGATTACCTGAGGTGATTAATAATCTATACAGAATCCAAAGCTCTCTTCTCTCTTTTCTTTATTCTATTCTCTCCATTCCCGCAAAGGCGGGAATCTCAACCTCATCTTCGATTTCAATTTCAGTTTCATCAAGGCAACTTCGATACAATTCTAACTCCGTCAGGATCACTCAGTCACCCCTCTTTCACCTTCAACATTCAAAAATCTCCAATCAAAAATCACTAATTATGTACCTACGTACCCCTACGTAATTATTGCTCTAGGTACGTATTTTAACCCAACTTAATTAGACCTAGCTTTGACCCAAATCTTAATCACCCAAATCATGAAAAGAATTACATTATTAATTACAGCCTTATTTACTTGTAGCCTATCCTTATCACAACAGTTTGATTTTGAAGGCTTGTCATATAGCATAAACCCAGATGGCACGTCAGCTACAGTAACAGGAAGAGCCACTGGTAATACAAGTAGTATTATTTTCATATTAGATACGGCAAGTGACGGCACTACGACCTACGACGTAACAGCTATAGGGGATAGTGCTTTTGCAAATAATGAAATTAATGAAATTGAGTTTTTGACTCTTAATTTGACTACTATAGGAGACTTTGCTTTTGCAAATAATAATTTAGAGTCTATTAATATTCCAAATAGTGTGACCACTATAGGAGATTATGCTTTTGAAAATGGTGATTTATTTGCACTGGTTATTCCAGATAGTGTGACCACTATAGGAGACTCTGCTTTTAGATTCAATCAAATATTCCTTCTTACGATTGGAAATAATGTGACAACTATAGGAGATTCAGCTTTCGCAAATAATAGTTTCGGGTCGCCTGATAATTTTCCAGATAATGTGATAACTATTCCAGATAATGTGACAACTATAGGTAATAGTATTTTTGCTTCCAGCAACTTAACGAATGTTACGATTGGAAACGGTATAACCACCATATCAAACTCGGCTTTTGCAAATAATGAATTGCAGTCTATTGTTATTCCAGATACTGTGGTTACTATAGGAGAAAGTGCTTTTTTTAGCAACCAATTAATGAGTGTGACTATTGGAAACAGTGTAACTACTATCCAAAATAATGCTTTTCTCTTAAATCAATTAATGAGTGTTACTCTTCCTAATAGTTTGACGGCTATAGGAAACGCAGCTTTTGCTTCCAACGGCTTAATGAATGTTACAATTCCTAATAGTGTGGCAACTTTAGGAGACCTTGCCTTTGCAAATAATCTATTAACAACAGTTACCATTGGAACTAATGTGATGAATATCCCAGGTTTTGCTTTTGAGTTTGCCAACCCTACTACTTCTGGAATGGGTGAGCATAGTGTGACCTTTTTAGGCGCAACACCTCCTTCATTGCAGCCTAATAGTTTTATGCAATCTTTAACCTCTACTCCTAATCGTGATGACATTACTGTTACAGTACCTTGTGGGGCTTTTGAAACCTATACAGAAGACCTTGATTATACTGGCTTCCATGATATTACCTGTCCTTCAATAACTACTACGTGGGATGACTCTATGTGGTCTCCTAATCCACCTGGGCCATTTGATACTATTATTCTCGCAGATAATTATGATACCGCTATAGATGGAAGTTTAGATGTAGGCAGTATAGAAATACAAGAAAACGCCATACTTACAGTAGCAGACAACACTTATGTGCAAACACAAGGAGATATCACTGTTAATACAGACGGCACCATTAACATAGCTAATGCGGGAAGCATCGTTCAAATAGATGATGCCGCGGTAACCCTGAATAATGGAACTATAGCCGTCGCGAAAACTACACCTTCCCTTAATCCTCGAGATTTTATATTACTCTCTAGCCCGATGACTACAGAAACCAATGGAGGTGCCTTTGGCACGGCAGACCGTGTCTTTAGCATTATCCCAGAAAACTTTATCCCTAATACAGATGTTACCGATGCCTTTCCAATGGCTGCCAACTTTATTGATGACAATGGAGATTATCTAGATAATCTAGAACTGGACAATCCTAATCTTGTTGATGACGCGACAGGTTTAAATAACATTCTAAATCCTGCACAAGGATTTTTAGTATTTCCGCAAGAGGTGACAGCTACAGATCCTATTGTTTATGACCATACATATAATGAAGGAACCCTTAATAGCGGAAACATTCTAGCACCTATTACCTATAACGGTCCTGCGAGTGAAAACAACTTCAATCTTTTAGGAAATCCTTATCCATCTGCAATAGATACAGATATGCTAATTGATAATAATCCTGCCATTAACGAAGTGTATTTCTGGGAGCATATTACTGCTCCAGATGAAGACTTACCTGGATTTAATACTCAAGATTTCTCGATGGATGATGTCTCTGTACGTAATGCGATGATGGGTATTGCCGCAGTTAATGATATGAGTGGCGATGCTCCTGGTCAATTTATGGCTTCAGGACAAGGCTTTGGTATCCTAGCAAATCAAGACGCTACGGGGACAGATGTTACGTTTACCAATGCCATGCGTGTGACTGACAATAACGGTACTCCACGATCTGCAGCACAGGATAATAAATTATGGTTGCGTTTGGACAGTGAGACCTATACCATACAAAGTACGGTGGGACTTGGTTTTGTGCCAGAAGCCACTGCTGGATATGATCTTGGATATGATAGTAGACAGATGGCTGCCACAATCTCCTTATTCTCTACACTAGATGATGGACAGCGATTAAGTATTCAAGGAAGAGAAGTTTTTGACTCTTCTATAGAAATTGACATGGGCTTCCAAACCCAAATTCCAGGAACAGAAAACTACACCATTAGTATCCAACAATTTGAAGGAATAGACTTAGAACAAAGTGATATCTTTTTGATAGATCACTTTTTAGGCGCAACCACTAATCTCAAAGAAACCTCGCACACCTTTGCGGCA
Source organism: uncultured Flavobacteriaceae bacterium (assembly GCA_964641325.1). Taxonomy (GTDB): domain Bacteria; phylum Bacteroidota; class Bacteroidia; order Flavobacteriales; family Flavobacteriaceae; genus Dokdonia. The sequence goes on from CAZXMY010000100.1 coordinate 4,789, forward strand.
AGTGAGACCACACAAGACAATCGTTTTACTTTAGTGTTTGAAGACCAACTTTTAAGTACTGATGATAACAGCCTAGAAAATAGTATTCGATTATATCCTAATCCTACACAAGGAGAGATTCAACTCGCATACTTAGGCAATCAAAACTTACAAAGCCTTGTAATTACCGATGTTTTGGGTAAAAAAATACAAGAAATCTCCTTAAGAGATTTTAACGGCTCTCAAACCATAGACCTAAGCAGACTGCAAACGGGATTATACTTTTTCACCATTACAGGTGATCAAAGCACAAACACACACAGAGTAATTATAAAATAGAAAGAGAATTCCTTTTAGGCTTAAGCCAAAACACATTTTGAATACAGCGATATGGAATGGCAACATTTTATATCGCTTTTTTATTAGCTATTAGCCTGTAGCTCTTAAGAATCTAGCTAATCGCGTCTCCCCTCCTAATCCCTTCCTTTCATTCCTGCGAAGGCGGGAATCTCAACTTTGATTGCACTATTATTTTCGCTTTAAGCGAAAACCTCTCCAAATCCTAACGCCTAATCCATAATTAACTAATCCCTAGTACATTACCCCTTTTTTCATCTTCAATTTCAAATTCAATTATGTTTGACGGACTACGTACCCCTACTTAATTATTGCGCTAGGTACGTATTTCACAATTGAAAAAGAAGCTTTAATTTTACATCATAATCGTAACATTAAACAGTTACAGTTGTAACTCTATAGTAGATTGATCGGGGGATATATCTACTATATAATAGAAAAGCCGAGAAATAATTTCTCGGCTTTTATCTTTAATGCGGTTTTCAATCAAACCGTATGATGAATGAATTGGTCTGGGATAAAGCATTACACAAATCCATGAATAAAGTAGTAGAGCCATCTCACAATAAAATGGGTAAACCAACCATAGATCACAAACTCGTACTAAAACAAAAGAGACCGCTCAAAAAGTATGAGACGGTCTCTTTTTTTTAAATCTTATATGATTACAGCAAACTTTCATCTGCAGAGGCTACATAACTAGCGGGTACTTTTAAATTATTCATGCGTAAATACACCCCTAATTGTGCTCTATGATGGATGGTATGACTTATTACCAAATTACGCATTACATCTTGTTTTGCAACTTCTTTAATATAAGTAGTATCACCATTAGTCAATGACCAGGTATCTGTTAATTGCTCTTCAGGCAATTGAGCTAATGCTTCTTTTGCTTGAGCTACATTTGTCTCAAAAAGATTTATAATTGCTTCTTTTGTTGTTGCTGGATCAGAAGGTGGCACTTGACTAAAATCAAAACTAGAACCTCCTGCTATTGCAGGAACAAATGCTGGAATAAATGCTAAATGGTTTAATAGCTTGGTTGCATCCATTGATTTTTCGTGTGGTTGATATGCAAAAAATTCATCGGTAATCACGTCAAAAAAACGACGTGTAGTATTCATTTCTTGTTCAAAATTTGCAGTAATTGATTCTTTCATTGTTCTTTTTTTTGATTAAGCATTTGTATTGATCATCTAAGATATAAGGTATATTGATCTTATTTCAAGGATTTTGTTTTTTTAACCCAAATTGTATTCAAGAACATGGTCATTTTAGATTAGCTCGTGTGCCCATCTTCTTAAATTAGAACATAAAAAAAGCTGAATCCAGGATTCAGCTTTTTAATATATAATAATGCTATGAGCTTACATCTCCAGCGCCTTCTTAGGATTTCCGTTCATCAAAATGTTGATTGGATCTTCTAATGCTTCTTTTACAGCAACTAAGAATCCTACAGATTCTTTACCGTCAATAATACGGTGATCATACGATAAGGCCACAAACATAATAGGAGCAATTACTACTTGTCCATCTATTGCAACAGGACGCTCTACGATATTGTGCATGCCTAGAATACCTGATTGTGGTGGATTAATAATAGGTGTGGATAACATAGATCCAAACACACCACCATTAGAAATGGTAAAGGTTCCTCCAGTCATCTCATCTACCGTAATTTTGCCATCACGTGCACGAATGGCAAGGCGTTTTACCTCACTTTCTACACCTCTAAAAGAAAGATTCTCTGCATTGCGAATTACAGGAACCATGAGTCCTTTAGGTCCTGAAACCGCTATCGAAATATCTTTATAATCAAACGTAAGCATCTCCTTACCGTCTATCATACTATTTACTGATGGGTACATCTCTAGAGCACGTACTACAGCAAGAGTAAAAAAGGACATAAATCCTAAACTTACCCCATGTTTTGCTTTAAAATCTTCTTTATACTGCTTACGCAAGTCAAAGATAGGCTGCATATTGACTTCATTAAAAGTGGTCAACATCGCAGTAGTATTTTTTGCTTCTACTAAACGCTCTGCTACTTTACGACGTAACATAGAGAGTTTTGTACGACTTTCTCCTCTCGTTCCAGGCCCTGGAGTTCCCATAGAAGGTTGTGCTTTTACAGCATCTTCTTTAGTCACACGACCATCACGCCCTGTTCCAGAAACTTGACTAGTGGTCATTCCCTTTTCGTCAAGAATTTTCTTTGCTGCAGGACTCGGAGTACCAGAAGCATAGGTCTTAGCCGCTGGCGCTTCTGCTACAGCTGCTGGTGCCTTTTTTTCTTCGGTTTTAGGAGCAACCTCTTTTGTTGCAGCAGCTGCAGGAGCCTTTGCATCAGTATCTATCAAACACACTACAGCGCCTACCTCAACGGCATCGCCTTCTTCTGCCTTGAGGGTAATCACGCCGCTCATTTCTGCAGGAAGTTCTAAGGTTGCTTTATCACTATCTACTTCGGCAATGGCCTGATCTTTCTCTACATAATCGCCGTCTTCAACGAGCCATTGTGCAATTTCTACTTCGGTGATGGATTCTCCCGGTGAAGGGACTTTCA
>CAZXMY010000101.1:0-7671 GCA_964641325.1 uncultured Flavobacteriaceae bacterium
AAAAACCAGAGTTGTGTCTGTGGTATAGGTTCCGCTTTCGCGAAAGCGTATCGCTACTTCTTCCAATGGGTAATACCTAAACTGCTCCTGAATACCTAAATGCACATACTCCAATATGGTAAACGTATCCTCATCATAGCCAATACTTACCTCATCTAATGCACTATAAAAAAGACGCACCTGCTCGTTAATAAGCTCAATATCTACCCTAGAGAAATAGGTCTCCCCTTTGACTACTTTTTTGTGGCCAGCCCAGCATAATACAAATTGTTCTTTAAACACTTTGTACTGACTCTCCATATCCTTATGGCGCTCATTAATAAAATCCATTACTCCATCTAGTGTGAGCTTAATGCTGTTGCGCGCATGAGTTTCTATGGCTTTTACAATCTCACTATTTACATCTAATACCTCACTCTTAAAAACTTTAGGCATAGACATACTACCATCGCGGTAAAAGACTGTGCCTCCCCAATATTTCCAGATATTTCTTTTTAGAGCCGTGAGTTTATCTTGCGCTCTAATAGTTACAAGGCCCACTACTTTATCCTCAGGTAAATTAGGAAATGGAATATTTTCGTAAGAAATTATTGGGGGGTTTTCTAGATAGGCATTGATGAGATTCTGGAGTTTACTGTCATCAAAAAAAGGTACGCCTACAATGGCATTATCTCCATCATCTACTCCTATTACGATAAAAGAGTTATTCTTGGGGTTAGAGTTGGAAAGCGCACAAATATGTTTTAAAAACTTGGCTTTACCTTCTTTGCTCCCTATGTCTATTTTGCGCTTTTTGTCATAAAAACTATTCTCGTCATTATGAGCGAGTAAGTTTTTTACTAAAAGGCGTTTGTTAATCATTTTATTTCCGCGAAGGCGGAAATCTCATCCGCCGTATTACTTACTATTTTTATCCAACAACGAATCCTATTTATCTTTTGTCCAACCTTTAACTATTACCCTTTATTAATAATCGTAGAAGAAGCCTGCGCCGTGCTCATTACCACAAGATCTGCAATGTTTACATGATAAGGTCTTGATACGACAAAGTGAATAATGTCTGCAATATCTTCTGGTTTAAGCACATCAAATCCTAGATACACTTTATCTGCACGTTCTGTATCTCCTTTAAAACGCACTTCACTAAACTCTGTGTGTACCATTCCGGGATTAACAGCACCCACTCGTATGTTGTGCTTGTTGAGATCCATACGCATGCCCTGATTAATAGCATCTACAGCATGTTTGCTAGCGCAATATACATTGCCATTAGGATACACTTCTTTTCCTGCCGTAGATCCTATGTTTATAATATGTCCGTTTTTACGGGCTGTCATTTGTGGGATAATAGCCTTGCTCACGTACAGTAATCCTTTCACATTAATATCCAACATCGCGTCCCAATCTTCTGTATTTCCGGACTGTATGGGATCTAAACCGTGGGCATTCCCTGCATTATTTATAAGAATATCTACCTGCGAAAAGGCTTCCGGTAAACCGGCAATAGCCGTCGCTACTTTTTCTTTTTCTCTTACGTCAAAATTAACCGTATGCACCGCTACTCGCTCACCCAAACTATCTTTAAGTGCATCCAATCTTTCTTGTCTACGACCACATAACACAAGGTTAATTCCTTCTTTTGCAAAGCGCACTGCCGTGGCTTTTCCTATGCCACTCGTGGCTCCTGTTATTAATGCTGTTTTCATTTATTTATATAACTATTTACAAACCAAACGATAAGGATATCTGGACACATATCCCTACTCATCAAAATGAAGTTCTTCTATTAATCTTTCAATGCGATCTTTATTCTCATATGACGTGCCAATATCTAGTCTTTCCCCTTTTTCCATAAAATGGAGCCGGTCCAAAAATGTGACAAAATACTTTTCTTTTAATTCACCTGATCGGTATGCATCCTCTAGCCAAGAAAAATGCTCTTTCTTTTTTAATTTTCCAGAATGATGAAGTACTACCCAAGGCGCAAGGTTCGCTTTGTAATTCCAATCTTTTGATGGATATTCAAAATTATAAATATAACATTCTATCTTTTGCAGATTTAATCTATCTACTTTCTGCATAGAATCTTGGGAAACTCTTTTGCGAGACTGCCTTACAATTTGGTCGCTATCCCAAATAGCGGTAAGAAAAAATATTTTTTCTTCATCTGAATTTAAGTCTAAAATATCTGCGCAAAAAACTTCGATACTTTTAGAACGGTTTTCAGTGCAAGCTGTAAAAATCAAACCTATAAGGACTAATACCAAAAAATGTTTTGCATTCATATTTCAATTTCTAGCTTTTCAATTCTCCTAATTGCCATACTATTTAGGCTTCGTGCAAGCTCACCTTAATGACCCAACTAACTGTTTTCAGAATAAAGGAGTCGTTGTCCCAATCTCGTCGTTTGTTAAGGCACCTTATGACCTTGACTAGCCACGAGCATCGTAAACCAGTCTTCTCGTTCTAATCTTATATCTCTAGCCTTTACTGCATTTGCAATGCGATCTACACTCGTAGTTCCTATAACAGGATGTATTCCTGCAGGATGTTTCATAACCCAAGCTAGCAACAATTGATCCTCCGTAGCACTATACTTTTCGCAAAGAGGCTGTAACACTTTTTGTATACGTTGGCTTTGCTCATTATTTTCTTTAAACACATTTCCTATAGGGCTCCAGCTCATTGCCGTGATATTATTGATCGTCATATGATCGAGACTCCCATTGTGCATCGCACTATGTTGTGTGAGGCTAAACTCAATTTGATTGGTACTTACCTTTGCCGCTGCTTGTATAAGATCAACCTGCGAAGGCGTGAAGTTAGATACTCCAAAATCTCTTACTTTCCCTTGTGTTTTTAATTGATCAAAAGCTTTAGCTACCTCTTCGGCTTGCATTAAGGGACTGGGCCTATGCAGTAAAAAGAGGTCTAGATATTCGGTTTGTAATTTCTTTAATGATCTCTCGGCACTCCAGATGATATACTCGGCATCGTATTGATAGTGCTTTACTTTTAGCTGTGGCCTGGCTTCTCCCATATACTGGATACCACATTTTGAGATGAGCTGTAGGTTTGATCGTTGGATATTTGCTTTCGCGAAAGCGTACCCAAAATCCTCCTCTGTACTATAATCTCCATAGATATCTGCGTGATCAAAAGTTGTTATCCCTTGATCTAAGCAATGATGAATTAATCCAATCATCTCATTTACATCGAGTTGCTTGCCCCACTTTCCCCAGCTCATGCAACCTTGAATAATTTTTGAATATTTTGTACCCATCCTTTAATTTATAATCTCATTAAAAATAGTGCTTGCTAAGATAGCATATGACTCGGCAAGCCCTTTAATTAAGGGAATTTTTAACCAATTGTTAACAAGAAATTTGGGAATAAAACCCCACTTTGCAACGTTTTAATACGCGAGAATACAAAACTCATTTTATGGAAGAAAATACGACTGCAATTGATATAGGAGCAATCAATGAAAAGATTGAACGTGAAAGTGCCTTTATAGACATTCTCACAATGGAAATGAACAAAGTGATCGTAGGTCAAAAACATATGGTCGAGCGATTACTCATCGGACTTTTAGGTAAAGGGCATATTCTTTTAGAAGGAGTTCCTGGATTGGCAAAAACGCTGGCCATTAACACCTTGTCACAAGCAGTGCAGGGATCGTTTAGTAGGATACAGTTTACGCCAGACCTGTTACCAGCAGATGTGGTGGGTACTCTTATCTATAATATGAAAGAGAACGATTTTAGCATTAAAAAAGGACCTATTTTCGCCAACTTTGTCCTTGCAGATGAGATAAACAGAGCGCCAGCAAAGGTACAATCTGCCTTGCTAGAAGCGATGCAAGAAAAACAAGTGACTATAGGCGATGAAACTTTTATATTAGACAAACCCTTCTTGGTAATGGCGACTCAGAATCCCGTAGAGCAGGAAGGAACATATCCTTTACCAGAAGCCCAAGTAGACCGTTTTATGCTAAAAACGGTAATTGACTACCCAAAAATTGAAGATGAGCAACTCATTGTGCGTCAGAACTTAAAAGGAGGGTTTGAGAAAGTGAATCCTGTCGTAAGTGTGGAGCAAATTCTAAAAGCTCAAGCCGCTGTGCAGGAAGTTTACATGGATGAAAAGATTGAAAAGTATATTCTTGATATCATTTTTGCAACACGTTATCCAGAGAATTATAAACTAGCAGAATTGAAACCTCTTATCAATTTTGGAGCTTCTCCACGTGGTAGTATCAACTTAGCTACTGCCGCAAAATGCTATGCCTTTATTAAGCGTCGAGGTTATGTGATTCCCGAAGACGTGCGCGCCGTTGTGCACGATATACTGCGTCACCGTATAGGAATTACTTACGAGGCAGAAGCAGAGAACGTAACTTCTGAGGATATTATTAATAAAATAGTTAATCAAATAGAAGTACCCTAGGATTGCAGATTGAAGAATTAAGATTGTTGATTTATAAACCCTAAATCTCTAATCGTTAATCCCCAATCAAAAATCTCCAATCAAATATGGATACAAAAGAACTTCTAAAAAAAGTACGCAAGATTGAGATTAAGACACGTAGATTGTCTGATCACATTTTTGGGGGAGAATACCACTCTACCTTTAAGGGAAGAGGTATGACTTTTTCTGAGGTTAGGCAATATCAATTTGGAGATGATGTCCGGTCTATAGATTGGAACGTAACCGCGCGATATAACGAGCCGTATATCAAGGTTTTTGAGGAAGAACGTGAACTCACAATGATGCTCGTAGCAGATGTATCGGGATCTGAGTTTTTTGGGACAGACAAGCAATTTAAAAACGAGATCGTGACAGAAGTTGCTGCCACGCTCGCTTTTAGTGCAATGCAGAACAATGATAAAATTGGTCTTATTTTATTTACCGATGAGATAGAACTCTTTATTCCTCCTAAAAAAGGAAAATCACACGTGCTTCGTATTATACGAGAACTACTAGAATTCAAACCTAATTCTAAAAAAACAGACCTTGCCCAAGCGATTAAGTTTTTGAGTAGCGTCATGAAGAAAAAGGCAATCACCTTTATCCTCTCTGATTTTATTACAGAAGATTATGACCAAACCCTTAAAATTGCGGCAAACAAGCACGACATAACAGGAATTCGTATTTACGATCAGCGTGAGGAGTCTATTCCTAGTCTAGGTATGGTACAAATAGAAGATGAAGAAACTGGAGAACTTAGACTCATTAATACCTCTTCCAAAAAAATACGTCGCAATTACGAAGCCTATTATAAAGAGCGTGTAGATTATTATGAAGAAACTTTTAAACGTAGTGGTTCTGGAGTAATTAACGTGCGTACAGATGAGAGTTATGTAAAGAAATTATTAGGTTATTTTAAAAGAAGAGGATAATACAAATGACGCTAGTACGCACATATCTTAAAAACAACAACATCCTTGGGATGCTAGTTTTCTGTGCGCTGTTTCTCAGTCAAGGAGCAATCTCACAGGAACAGCCTACTATAACCACTAGCATAGATACTACAGGAATTCTTATAGGTGAAGAAATTAAATATACCGTTACTGCAGAAGTAGACCAGACAGCCACAGTGCTTTTTCCAGAAGGGCAGACCTTTTCGCCTTTAGAAATGATTGAGAGTTATCCTGTAGATACTGCTTTCGCGAAAGCAAAAATGACCCTAGTAAAGAAATATGGTCTTACCCAATTTGACAGTGGTTCGTATAAAATTCCAAGGCAGCGTATACTCGTAGGAGGAAAACCATTTGAGACAGATTCCTTTAGAGTAGAAGTAGCAAATGTAGTTTTAGACACTATTAACCAAGGCCTTTATGATATAAAACCTACCATAGATGTACCTAAAAACTATGGCAAACTCCTTCTAAAAATACTAGCCTGGTTACTTCCTATTTTATTAGCGATTGGCGCATTTCTCTATTGGCTATTGCGCAGGCACAAAAGAAAAAAAGAAGAAGACCGCTATGTAGCACCGTTTGATCAAGCTATCGCAACACTTAAAAAACTGGATGAAAGCGCTCTTATAGAAAACTCACAATTTAAGGCCTACTATACCACACTTACCGACGCTATTAGAAAGTATTATGATGAGAAAGTATACGATCGCGCATTAGAAAGCACAACAGATGAGCTTATAGAGCGTCTTCAAGCAGAGAAAGAAAGTGGTCATATCCAGTTTAACACAGAAACAATAAAACAACTCAAAGACGTTTTTAAACGTGCAGACCTTGTAAAGTTTGCCCGCATCACGCCTCCAGAAGGCAAGGCTTTGGCAGATCGTATTGCGGTAGAGCAAATCGTTAAGCAAACTAAAGAAGCACTCCCTGCACCTACCCAAGAAGAATTAATGCGAGACGAGATGTATCGCACTGCTATGGAGCGACGCCGCAAACGCAAATTGTATCTATCTGGGATAGGCGGCATTTTAGGCATATTAGTGATTGCTCTAGGAATAGGAATTGCGGTAAAAGGCTATAGTGAAGTAAGAGATTTTGTACTCGGGAACGCTACACGAGATCTGGCAGAAGGACAATGGATAACCAGTGAATATGGTATTCCTGTAATGATTTTGAGTTCTCCTAAGGCGCTTACGCGAAAAGACATACAACTCCCAGATGGTGTCCCTAATCAAGGTCAAATCACAATATTTTCTTGGGAGACGTTGCCATTTGCAGTAAATGCAACAATAACCCAAGCTCAACTTCCAAGTGAAGAAGAAGTTGATTTGGAAAAAATTGTAGATACTAGTTTAAAAGGGATAGAAGCTCTAGGCTTTAAACTAGGGATTGTTAAAAATGACCTGTATAAAACTCCTAATGGAGCAGAAGGTTTAAAAACCTTTGGCAGTGGTTCCTTTAAAATACCAAAAACAGAGAAATCGATAGCTATAGAATACGCATCCCTTACATTTCAAGCCGGTAAAATTATTCAACAATTTACTATTGTGTGGATAGAAGACGATCCGTTTGCAAAGCAAATCGCAGAGCGTATGATTAATAGTGTAGAACTCCAAGCCTCTAAACAAGAAGAGAATTAATGTTAGACAATTTCGAATTTTCCAATCCGCAGTTTTTCTGGTTGTTCCTAGCACTTCCAGTAGCATTGCTATGGTATATCTGGAAGTACAGAAAGCAAAACGCTTCTGTAAAATTGTCTAGCATAAAAGGATTTAAAGCAGGTTCCAGCTTATTACCCAAATTAAAACCATTGCTATTCTTACTACGTCTGTTAGCTCTTACCGCGCTCATTACAGCAATGGCCAGACCAAGAACAGTAGATGTATCTACACGTACTAAAAGCACAAGAGGTATTGACATTGTCATTGCTATAGACGTCTCTGCTAGTATGCTGGCTAAAGACCTTCGTCCTAATCGATTAGAAGCCCTAAAAAAAGTAGCTGCAGATTTTATTAAAGGTAGACCTAATGACCGTATTGGCCTTGTGGAGTATGCGGGAGAAAGCTATACAAAAACACCTATTACGAGTGATAAGACCATTGTTTTAAGTTCACTTAACAGTATTAAATACAACAACATTATAGAAGGCGGTACCGCTATAGGAATGGGATTATCCACCTCTGTAAATAGACTTAAGGATAGTAAGGCACAAAGTAAAGTAGTGATACTTATGACAGATGGAGAGAAT
>CAZXMY010000102.1:0-7638 GCA_964641325.1 uncultured Flavobacteriaceae bacterium
GCTTATCACATCCCTCAAAATAACGCACTAAAACTGTATTTTCTCTTGCAAGCTTGTATATTTAGCCTATGATTTTAATAACCGGAGCAACGGGCCTTGTAGGCAGCCATCTTTTACTCAAACTTACTCAACAAGATATGAGCATAAAGGCTATATATAGGTCTAAGCATCGTATAGATAAAGTTGAAGCGTTGTTTGCTTTCGCGAAAGCGCAATCCCGTTTCTCAAAAATCACCTGGGTGAAAGCAGATATTACAGACATTACCCAATTAGACAAAGCCTTTACCGATGTAAAACAGGTATATCATTGTGCTGCCCTCATCTCATTCGACCCATACCAGTTTGAAGGATTAATAAAAAGCAATGTAGAGGGAACCGCCAATATGGTAAATTTAAGCTTGGCTTATGGGGTAACTAAATTTTGTCATCTGAGCTCTATTGCAACGCTAAGCAAATTGCCCAATAGCCCTATTAATGAAGAAAATCATTGGGATCCAAATGAGGAAAACTCTGTGTACGCCATCTCCAAATATGGTGCAGAAACAGAAGTATGGCGAGCATCGCAAGAAGGTCTGGACGTCCTTATCTTTAATCCAGGTGTTATTCTAGGCGAAGGACCTTTAGATGAAGGAAGTGGTATTTTGTTTAATAGAGTGATAGAGAACTCTTCCTATTATCCCGCTGGGGCGACTGCTTTTATTGATGTAAAAGATCTTGTAAACCTAATGATAGCAGGGATGATGAGTTCTGTAAAAAATGAGCGATTTATTGCTATAGGAAGTAATCTTGCGTTTAAAAAGGTACTAGATCATATAGCATTATATCTATCTAAAAAAGAACCGCTCAAGGAGATCTCTGCTAAAAAATTGAACTTTTTAGCGGTATTGGATAGATGCAGAGGAGCTTTTACTGGAAAAAGAAAGCTTACTAGAGCCATGATTCTTGGCATCTCTAACTCGCAAACCTATTCTAATGAAAAAATAAAACAGCAGTTATCTTTTGCTCCTACTGCTATAGAAACTACAATAGCAAGAATCGCTTTGTATCACAATAGACTAGTGTAATGGAGGGACTTCTATAACTTTCTTGGGGATAACTGTACCTTCTTTTATGTTTTTTGCCTTGTTGATCGCCTGGATACTATCCTTTTCTTTCTTTACGCGCTTCGCTCGTTCTGTGCGCACCGAATCTTCAACGCGCTTTTCTTCTTTTTGAATAGAATCTGCTACAATATGCTCTTTCTCTATTCGGATTTTTACCTTGTCAATAAATTGTTTGTATGTGTCAAGGCTAGAAGAATAATACAAAGTACTATTTGCAAATTGGACGCTGTCTATCTCATACTTTTCAAAAATATAACTCTCAGGATTTATTCCTAATTGACTAAATGTCTGCGAATTATATCCCCTAGCCGAGTTTATGATTGCCATATCGTAAATGATATTTTCCATAATCTCCAGCGGGATTAAATTCTCTGGTTTTGGGACAGACTCAACTCTTTCACAAGATAGTGCGAGAATACTTATTAATAAAATAACAATAACTCTCATTATCTATCAAAAGTTAATCGTTCTCCATACAAACCTTCATACACCTTAAAGTTTTTATACACGAGTTTTCCATTGACGAAAGTGTGGGTAATTCTAGATGTAAAAGTGGTTCCCTCAAAAGGTGACCATCCACATTTGTAAAGAATGTTATCCTTATTAACGGTCCAAGGAGCGTTTAAATCTACCAGCACAAGATCTGCTTTATAGCCTTTACGGATATAACCTCGCCGTTCAACATCAAAGAGAATCGCTGGGTTATGACACATTTTTTGTGCAATTTTTTCTAAGCTAATTTTTCCTTGATGGTAAAATTCGAGCATTGCTGGCAATGCGTGCTGTACTAACGGTCCACCGCTGGGCGCCTTTGTATATACATTGCTTTTTTCTTCTAAGGTATGCGGTGCGTGATCTGTTGCAATTACATCTATCCTATCTTCTAAGAGGGCTTTGAGCAGTGCTTCTCTATCACTTCCCTTTTTTACAGCGGGATTCCATTTTATAAAGGTCCCTTTTTCTTCATAGTCCTCATCAGAAAACCATAAGTGATGGATACATACTTCTGAAGTTATCTTTTTGTCTTCTAGAGGTGTTGTATTATCAAAAAGTGCGGTTTCCTTTTCTGTAGATAAATGAAATACGTGAAGTCTAGCTCCAGTTTCTTTAGCTAGCTCTATAGCCCTAGAAGATGATATGTAACACGCATCTTCGCTTCGTATTATGGGATGAAATTGCATAGGGATATCCTCACCATAACGCTCTTTATAAATTGCAGTATTTTTTCTTATAGTAGCCTCATCTTCACAATGCACAGAGATTACAAATTCTGTTGAGGAAAATATTTTTCTAAGCACCTCCTCATCATCTACAAGCATATTACCTGTCGAGCTTCCTAAAAAAAGTTTTAAGCCTGCTACAGATTTCTTATCAACCTTTAATATCTCCTCTAGATTATCGTTTGTCCCTCCAAACATAAAGGAGTAGTTTGCATAGGATGTTTTTGAGGCAATGTCAAATTTTTCTTCAATGAGTTCTATGGTCGTACTTTGAGGATTTGTATTAGGCATTTCTATAAAAGAAGTGATCCCACCAGCAATGGCCGCCTTTGATTCTGTCCCGATAGTAGCTTTATGAGTTAAACCTGGCTCTCTAAAATGCACTTGATCATCTATTACCCCAGGAAGAAGATATTTCCCTTCGGCATCAAAAACGTTCACATCAGAAGATTTTGCACTTATACTCTCTGCAATCTCCACAATGAAGCCGTGATCTATAAGAACATCTCCTTTTAAAATCGAGCCTTCATTTACAATATGTGCATCCTTAATTAATATTTTCTCCATTAGTCTAACTTCTTAAATAGATGTTTTATTCTCAATTTTAATACGCCAAAAACGGCTTCTGATATAATACCTGAACTCATCTTACTTTGCCCTTTTGTACGATCCGTAAATACAACGGGTACCTCTTTTATTTTCCAACCTTTAATAAAGACTTTATACTTCATCTCTATCTGAAAAGCATAACCAACAAATTTAATTTTTTCCAAGTTAAGACTTTGCAATACTTCCTTTTTATAACACATAAAACCAGCAGTAGTATCGTGTACAGGCAATCCCGTCACTAATCTAACATATTTAGATGCTCCCCAAGACAATAATACGCGTCCCATAGGCCAATTTACCACATTTACTCCTGTCACATATCTTGATCCTATCGCTACCTCTGCACCCTCTTTAAAACAGGCATTGTACAATCGCATAAGATCGTTGGGGTTATGAGAAAAATCTGCATCCATCTCAAAAACATATTCATAATCTCTTTCCAAAGCCCAATTAAATCCAGCAATATAGGCCGTTCCCAAGCCCATTTTTTTTTCTCTTTCTATGATAAAGAGTTCTTCTTTAAAAGTATTTTGTAAATCCTTAATTTTTGCTCCTGTGCCATCTGGTGAGCCATCATCTACCACAAGAATATGGAAATCCCTTTGCAGCGCAAAAGTGTTAAGCACAAGTCTTTCAATGTTTTCTATCTCATTGTAAGTAGGGATAACGACTAGAGCGTCTGCCATGTAATTGCCTTTAAAACAAAAATAGGTATTTTATTAGTGAAGATATTTAACTCCTTTATCTTATTATGGTATTTTTAACGCTTAAAGTTTAAGGTGAGTCAAGATATAAGAAATAGTATTAGTCAAGACTGGATTACCATTATATTAATTGGTTGTCTGCTTCTTATAACGTTTGTAAAGTACCGATATCCCAAAAAATTTGATGACTTTTTATTGATTGTCACTTCTGATAAGTTCCTTAACACGACCATAAGTAACAGTAGTCTAATCCATCCTTTTAATTTTGTATTGACCTTGGTACAATGGGTAGGCTTTTCCTTGTTTATTTATATAGGATACTGCTACTATTTGAAGAAAGTTGTAGGTGAGGAAATCACCTCTTTCCTTTATATTTTGTTAGGCTTTATCGCTTTTGAGCAGCTCAAGTTAATTTTGGAGCGTTTTATTGGACATATTCTTAATCTATCCCCACTTATACAATCTTATACGTATAGAAAAATCATATTCAAAAACTTTCTGAGCCTACTGGTTTTGCTTTTTTGTATCATCTTGATTTACAAAAACGATTTTCTCACCCCATATTTTGGCATTTTCTTGGGTGTATTGTTGTTTTTTTACTTCATATCTATACTCTTTACAATCAGAAAGTTTCAAAGTGAAATTTTAAAGCATCCATCTTATTTTATTTTGTACTTTTGCACTCTCGAATTAGCACCCTATTACATTTTATATAAAGTTTTGCTATAAATTAAAGTAGGGTACAAAAAAAGAGTGTTTATGAAAGTGAAGACTATTTTGGTATCACAGCCTAAACCCAAAGTGGAGAACTCTCCATATTTTGAATTAGAACAGAAACAAAAAGTCAAAATTGACTTCATCCCCTTTATTCACGTAGAAGGAGAATCTAGTAAAGAGGTACGCTTACAGAAAGTAGATCTTAAAGATTATTCTGCTATTATATTAACAAGCCGTAACGCGGTTGATCATTTCTTTAGAATTGCAGAAGAAATGAGATACAAAGTGCCAGATTCCTTAAAGTACTTTTGCCAGAGTGAAGCTGTGGCCTATTACTTGCAAAAATATGTGGTGTACCGCAAGCGCAAAATTTATGTAGGTAAACGCACGTTTCAGGAAATGGCGCCGCTTATCAAAAAGCATAAAACAGAAAAATTTTTACTTCCTGCTTCGGATAAATTAAAACCTATTATTCCAGAAACTTTAGACACTCTTGGTGTTAGCTGGAAGCAAGCCGTTTTCTACAAAACTGTAGTAAGTGATTTATCACATTTAGAAAATGTTTTCTACGATATTCTTGTGTTTTTTAGTCCTAGCGGTATAAAATCGTTGTTTGAAAATTTTCCAAAATTTCAACAGAACAATACGCGTATTGCCGTTTTTGGCAATACTACGGTAAAAGCAGCTAAAGAAGCTGGACTCACCATAAATATTCACGCGCCCACTCCAGAAACGCCATCTATGACTATGGCATTGGACAAGTACATTAAAGAAACCAATAAAAAGTAAGCGCATAAGAAATACACATAAAAAAACCCAACATTGCAGTTGGGTTTTTTTATGATACCTAACCTTCCTCTTCTTGCGACTGCGATTCTCAGCTTAGAAAAAATACCTTAAAATTAATATTGCTAGCTAATCACCCTTTTCCCCATCGCAATAAACCTAAAATGGGTTATGCTTTCGCGAAAGCATGAAATGCCAAAAAAATTACCTATTAAACCCATTTAAAAAAAGACATCTTCCTATTTTTGCAACTTAATACAAGACAACAAAATGTATAGAACGCACAATAACGGAAGCCTGCGCCTAAAGGATGTAAATAAGGAAGTAACACTTGCAGGATGGGTTCAGAAATCCCGAGATAAGGGATTTATTATATGGGTAGACCTTAGGGATCGCTATGGGATGACGCAACTCGTTTTTGATGAAGAACGTTCTGAGAAAGGCTTATTAGAAGAAGCTCGCAAACTAGGACGCGAGTTTGTAATTCAGGTAAGTGGAGTGGTGGTAGAACGAGATTCTAAAAACGCTAATATTCCCACAGGAGACATCGAAATTCTTGTAAATAAACTAACTATTCTAAACGAAGCCTTGCTCCCTCCTTTTACGATAGAGGATGAAACAGACGGAGGAGAAGACATAAGAATGAAATACCGCTATTTGGACATTCGTAGAAATCCAGTAAAAAACAATCTTATATTTAGACATAAAGTAGCGATGGAAGTACGCAAGTATCTTTCTGACCAAGACTTTATAGAGGTAGAAACACCTTACTTAATAAAATCTACTCCAGAAGGAGCAAGAGACTTTGTTGTGCCTTCTCGTATGAATGAAGGACAATTTTATGCGCTACCGCAATCGCCGCAAACTTTTAAGCAGTTGCTTATGGTAGGCGGAATGGATAAATATTTCCAGATTGTAAAATGTTTTAGAGATGAAGACCTAAGAGCAGATCGCCAACCCGAGTTCACACAAATAGACTGTGAGATGGCTTTTGTAGAGCAAGAAGATATCCTCTCTATTTTCGAAGGGCTCACTAGACACTTACTTAAGGAAGTAAATGGTGTGGAGATAGGAGAATTCCCTCGTATGCAATATGATGATGCGATGCGTTTGTATGGTAACGACAAGCCCGATATTCGTTTTGAGATGAAGTTTGGAGAGCTTAATAAGGTATCACAACACAAAGAGTTTAATGTATTTAACAATGCAGAATTAGTGGTAGGAATTGCGGTTCCTGGGGCAAATAGCTTTACGCGAAAAGAAATAGACAAACTTATAGACTGGGTAAAACGACCTCAAGTAGGTGCTTTAGGGATGGTATACTGTCGTGTAAATGATGATGGAAGTTATAAATCATCTGTAGATAAGTTTTACGATCAAGAAGATCTGGCTCAATGGGCAGAAGCTACTGGAGCCCAAAAAGGAGACTTAATTTGTATCCTCTCTGGTGAGACAAACAAAGTGCGCGCCCAACTAAGTGCTTTACGTATGGAGCTTGCAGAACGTTTAGGGCTTCGTAAATCCAATGAGTTTGCGCCGCTATGGGTAGTAGATTTTCCTTTATTAGAACTAGATGAAGAGACAGGGCATTATCACGCTATGCACCACCCGTTTACCTCTCCTAAACCTGGGCAGATAGAACTTCTAGACACCAAGCCAGGAGAAGTAAAAGCAAATGCATATGACCTTGTACTTAATGGTAACGAAATAGGCGGTGGATCTATACGTATACATGATAAGGAGACGCAGGCAATTATGCTTAAGCACCTTGGCTTTTCTGAAGAAGAAGCAAAGGCGCAGTTTGGTTTCTTAATGGATGCTTTTGAATATGGGGCACCTCCACACGGAGGCTTGGCCTTTGGACTTGATAGACTGGTTGCTATTTTAGGAGGACAAGAAACGATACGTGATTTTATTGCGTTTCCTAAAAACAACAGTGGTCGTGATGTAATGATAGATGCACCATCTCCTATAGATAATGAGCAGTTAATAGAATTAAACCTCGCTTTACGTGAACAAAGTTAGACGCATTCTAATCATCATTATATTCTTTAGCGCCTTTGCGCTACTGTTTTACGGCTTTTATTACAAAAACACCATTAATGAAGCTGTGGGGCATAAATTAATTGGGCTAGCCGTTGTTATGGGTTTTTTTATCCTCATGCCACTATTTATTTACCATAGATGGAAGGATAGAAAAGTAAAAGATTATATGCTTACTAAAGAGGCTATTGAGCGCATGCAGGCCTATAATAACTCAAAACCAGCTGAAAAACAGTAAGTTTAGTAAAATAAACATCTTAGCAAGGCATTGTTAAAATATAAAAACGTAGTTTTGTACTTTATTAAAACATTTATTTATTACAATGGAAGGAACAGTTAAATTTTTCAATGAGTCAAAAGGTTATGGATTTATAACTAATGACGATACTGGTAAAGACATCTTTGTACACGTTACAGGTCTTAACGGTGAAACTATCAACGAAGGAGACAAAGTTG
>CAZXMY010000103.1:0-2921 GCA_964641325.1 uncultured Flavobacteriaceae bacterium
ATATATCCCCAATCACTAATGAGTTTATGTTCTGAAAGCTTATTTAGAATATTCTTCATGCATGTAGACTCATTGACCCATTATTCTTTTCCTAAACGCCTCTTTCTTTTTTTCATCATCTCCATATAACCATTGCATTACATTACATTGCCAAATTTCATCATACTCTTTTTGTGTAACGATATCCCTATCTAACGCAAGGTCTAATATTTTACCCGGATAGCTACTCTGGTTATCACTTTCCATTTCTCCTAAAGGATAAGGATCATCCAATCCCATGACGACTTGTTTAGATCCTTGATTTTCGATAATCATCTTAAGGGAATTTGTATCGTGTACTAGGGTGTCAAAAAAGATGTTAGGATGTCCCACAGATTTGCGAGGATGTGTCTTTCCCTCAAAGAGATCTGGGCGTCCATCAAATCCTTGTATACGTCTCCCTAAATTTATTTGTGCTAGCTGTCCGCCGTGCGCAAAGCAAACACGCATTCCGGGATATTTGTCTGCATAGCCATTAAGCGTTAAGAAGTGGTAGGCATCTGCACATTGGGCAAGCATCCATATCAAGTGAAAACGCCAGTTCGTATTTTGTAGTTTTATAAACTTTTCTCCGTCATAAGGATGCACCTCTACAGCGAGATTATACTTACTGGCTAGTTCGAAAATAGGTTCATTTTCTTCATCAAAAATACATCGCCACGTACCTATAGTATCCATATAATGGGTAGGTAAGCATAGTAAATCCATGCCTAAAACCTCCACGCAACGTTCTATCTCCCATAACGCTCCGCGTACAAAACCTGGATGGACTACAAAACCAGTCGTAAATTTCGAAGGGTGTTCTTTTTGTACTCGAGCATTGAAATCATTTTGAAAACGCAAGGCCTGTTTCATTTCTTCCAGACGCAAACCATTACCGTATAATTGGGAAAGATTGAGTACGACAGCGTGGTCAATCTTATTGCGCTCCATCCACTCTAATTTTTCATTTAAGAAAAAACTAGAATCCGTCACAGGACGACTCCAGTCCTTTTGGAGCATATATTTTCTGTCTTTATCTACCCAAAAAATCCCTTTGTCTTTCATAAACTGTGGAATCTCCTCTGGATAAGGAAGAAGGTGAGAATGACCGTTTATTCGTAGTTTTTTTTTCATGTCCGCGAAGGCGGAAATCTCATCCACCGTTACTGTAAAAGTTAGTTAGTTCTTAAAAATACAAAATCTCAAAGTGTTGTATTGAAATACTTCATTTTATGAGGATTTTGATGCCTTACTTAATTTCACAAAGTAGATAATAAAAAGCAGGGTAAGACTAATACCTGTAAAGATCATCATCAGACTAGTCGAACTATCTCGCCCTGTTGCTAGTCTCATAATACTGTATAGGCCTAATGCCAAGATAATGCAAACAACCAGTGTTGTTTGACTCATAAATACTTTTGTAATATCCAATTGTTGGGGTGTTTTTGCGCCCCATTTATTAGGATTAATCTTAAGAGATTTTCTGGATATCCATCTAAACAATACCCAAATTCCTATACTCATCGAAGGAAATAAAAAAAGCTCGGATTTACTGCCATAACGATCTGCTTCTCCTTGCAAATTAAAATGCATAGGAACCTGATCGGGTAGGTCAGACCAATGAACACCAATCATTCCTAAACTTAAAATGATAACAACAAGAGCTAATGTCCAATAGATATTTTTAGAATTCATAATGAATAGATTTTATATATTTTATGATGTGTTTACAAACTCTTGGTACGACCTCCATCTACAGGAACATTTATTCCATTTATAAATGATGCAGCCTCGCTGGCAAGAAACACAATCGCATTCGCCACCTCTTCCGGCTGTGCAAATCGTTTTGCAGGTGAGGCATTCGCCATAGTTTGAGATACCTCTTCAATAGTTTTGCCCGTTTTATTTGCTTTGTTTTCAATAATTTCTTGTAGTCTCCCTGTAGCTGTGGCACCAGGAAGCACATTGTTTACCGTAATGCCGAAACTCCCTAACTCATTTGCCATCGTTTTACTCCAGTTGGCCACAGCGCCACGTATGGTATTACTCACACCTAATCCATCAAGTGGCTGTTTTACCGAGGTAGAAATTACATTAATTATACGGCCATAACCGTGAGTTTTCATTCCTGGAATTACAGCTTGTGATACAAGGTGATTGGTTTGTAAGTGTTGGGTAAACGCTTTCGCGAAAGCATGTACGTCAGCATCTACAATAGGACCTCCTGGAGGCCCACCTGTGTTATTAATAAGAATATGATATTGATTCTTGGTTGCCAAAACTGCAGAAGCCACTTGCTGCGGATTTGTGAAATCTGCAACAATATAACTGTGGTTTTGAGTGCCATTATTCGGTAACTCCGCAAGAACAGCTTTTAGTTTTTCTTCTGTACGCGCAGCGAGCGTAACATTTGCGCCTTCTTGAGCGAGACCCATTGCTGCTGCCTTTCCTATTCCTGCTGTGGAACCACAGACTAAGGCGTTTTTATTGTTGAGGTTGAGTTTCATAGTTATTTCAGCGAAGGCGGAAATCCAATCCCGCTTTCTGAGTTAATTTGATTAGTTATATTTTATACACACATTCTTAGGCTCTGTGAAAAAGCGTAAGGCTTCCAAGCCACCTTCACGACCTACGCCGCTAGATTTTACACCACCAAAAGGCGTGCGCAAATCTCTATTTAAAAAGGTGTTCACCCACACAATTCCTGTTTCTAGTTGTTTAGAAACGCGCATTGCCCGGTCTATATTTGTGGTCCATACGGTAGCTGATAATCCATACTTCACATCATTAGCATATCCTAGAACCTCTTCTTCTGTGTCAAAAGGCATTAGCGTCACTACGGGGCCAAAAATCTCTTCTTGATTGAGTTTGCAACGATTATCTGTGACTTCAATAATGGT
>CAZXMY010000103.1:3021-7621 GCA_964641325.1 uncultured Flavobacteriaceae bacterium
CAAAAATCTCTTCTTGATTGAGTTTGCAACGATTATCTGTGACTTCAATAATGGTAGGTTCCATATAATATCCATTTTCGGAACCCGCTACTCGGAGTTGATTCCCGCCATAGAGTATCGTATAACCGTCACTATCTCGCGCGTGCTCCACATAGCTCAATACTTTTTCTAAATGACTTTTAGAAACCAGCGCGCCAAACTTGGTGTCTGCATCCATAGGGTTGCCTACTTTGTTCTTGCTTACAATATCTACAAAGTGTGTTTTAAATTGCTTATAAATAGAACGTTCCACATAAATCCTGCTACCGCAAAGGCATATCTGACCTTGATTTGCAAAGCTAGATCGTATGGATTCCTTGAGCATCTTGTCATAATCGCAATCTGCAAAAATAATATTAGGATTTTTGCCTCCTAACTCTAACGAAAGCTTCTTAAACATAGGTGCCGCCGTTCTGGCAATATGGGCTCCCGTAGCCGTTCCTCCTGTAAAGGAAATCGCTTTGATGCCTGGATGTTCTACAATGGCTTGGCCTACATTTGCGCCTTCGCCGTGTACAATATTTAATACACCTGCAGGAAGCCCAGCTTCGGTTAGAATTTCTCCTAGAAGATAGGCGGTTGCTGGTGTTACTTCGCTTGGTTTTGCGACTACACAGTTTCCTGCAGCTATCGCAGGTGCTACTTTCCAAGTGAATAGGTACAAGGGTAAATTCCAAGGAGAGATACAACCTACAATCCCTATGGGTTGACGTAAGGTAAAATTCATAGTATTTGTTCCTACTGTCTCGTGGGCTTCACTCGAAAATTGGGTGATAGCATTGGCAAAAAATCTAAAATTTGCCGAGGCTCTAGGTATATCTACAGCTTTGGCTAACCACAAAGGTTTGCCGTTATCCCGACTTTCCGCTTCTGCCAATCGGTCGATATTAGCTTCTATAAGATCTGCGATTTTATGCAGTATCCTACTTCTTTTATCCAAGGTTCTTTCGGACCAAGAAGGGAATGCCGCTTTCGCGAAAGCGTAAGCCTCCTCAACATCTTTTTGATTACTATTAGGAATCTGCCCATATATTTCACCAATAGTAGGATCGTAATTGTCGAGCCATTCATTAGAGTGATGATCTTGAAAAGAGCCGTTTATGTAGTTTTTTATTTTCATTTCTCTGCGTGAATAGTAATGCGGTTTATGTCTAGAAGTATTAATTTTTTTCTTCTATTTCTTTAAATTTTTTGAGGGCATTGTAAACTGCGAGATGCAAAGCATCTCCATGATTTGCGTCTTCTAGAAAATCATAATAGACATTGTCTTTTTCTAGTAGTAACCACGTTTTGTAATAGAGCTTAGTCGCTGTGGTCTCCATTGTAGGACCTTCTTTACCAACGGCTACGTACACCTTAGGATACGGCTTTTTGAAATCACCTTTTGCAGCCAGCAGGCTCTCATCATCCCACCACATACTGGGACTCACAATAATATATTTATTAAAAAGAGCTGTGTGAGAATACAGGATTTCGGTGGCTAGCAATCCTCCAAGGGATTGGCCAATAAGAGTTCTATCGGTAGTAGTTTGATATGACTTATCCACTAGTGGGATTACTTCATTTTTAAGGAAGGATATGAAATTTTTAGAATGTCCCGAAGTAGGAAATTCTTCTTGGTCTTTTTTGTTATTACTTGGAAAAGTAAAATCTTTCTTGCGATCTACATTGGATATGCCTACAACAATAGATTCTTCTATGGTATTGATCCAAGAGAAAGAAGAGAATTGAGTCAAACCTACGACGTGAATAAAGTCTTCATCTAAAGAGCCATCCAGCACATAAATCACGGGAAAGTCCTTATCTGTCTTGCCATAAGAAGGCGGAGTATAAATATTGAGTTTTCTTTGCTCTCCAAGGATTGTTGATTGAAAAGTAAAGGTTTCTCCCAATTTTATGTCGGACTTTGTAATCTCTTGCGCAAACAGATTATGACAAAGGCATAATAAAAATAACGCAAGAAGGAATCTCTTCTTTCCATTTTCTTGAAATAAGTACAATGTCACTGCCTTTAAAAATTGATGCATCACTTTAAAATAGGTTCGTCTTATGTAAGTGGCTTATACGCCATCACCTTAATTTCTACCACAAGATGAGGATGAGGCAGTTGGTGTACTGCTACCGTAGTACGCGCAGGACCTGTTTCCTTGTTAAAGAATTCTCCATATACTTTATTGTAGCCCGCAAAGTCATTCATATTCACTAAAAAAGATGTTACATCTACAACATCTGCTAAGGTAGCATCTTCTGTAGCGAGGGTTTTTTCAATATTTTCTAGGACAACTCTGGTTTGTTCTTCTATATTGAGATGCATGGTGCCCATCTCGTCTATCACGTTTACTCCGGCAAAGGTATTATCTGCCTTTCGGCTGCTGGTACCTGAAACAAACAAGAAATCACCTGCTCTTCGTATATGTGGGTAGGCTCCTCGTGGTGTTACTTTTTTCATTTAAATTAATTTCTGCGAACCTGCCTGCCGGGAGGCAGGGGCGTCCCGAAATTTCGGGATCATTCACCTATCGCAATTACTATCTCATTTTTAAGTTTCCCACCTATGTGGGAAATAGTTGAAAAGCGAAGGCTGGAAACTCATCCTACATTCGGCTTTTATTTATTGTCAATTCATCTTATGCGGATGATTTCGGTACAATTTTAATTTTCGTGCTACTTTAATTAAAATCACTCAATCACCGTGTTTTATCTATTAGAGCATTACTTCATCTTCGTGCAGTATCTCTGCAGTCGCTTCTTGTACCTTTTTTAATTTCGCTTTAAGCGAAAGAGAATCAGGCAGCTCACCATCATCAAGTAGGTTTAATATCGCTTTGTTTTGTGCGCGACCTTTTACCATAGCTTCTCTATACCCAATATGCTCATTAAAGGTAACTAAACTATATTTGGAATAGTATTGCTCTGGAAACTCTGCTTCGAAAGCCGTTTCTAGCTTGCGTTTTTCTTGGAACATAGGGTGCGCTGTATGTTCTTTCATCTCGTGAAAGTTATCTACAGCGAGATCTGCTATCGCATCTGTATCTGGCTTTCTCACTTTTTCAAAAGCAGTAAAAACGGTTGGCCATCCCTTGTCTTTGTGTTTTTCTAGGATTTCGTCAAAGACGACCACATCTTCAAAACTGGCATTCATCCCTTGTCCGTAAAAAGGAACAATGGCGTGGCAGGCGTCTCCAATGAGACATACTTTGCCAAAGGCATTCCAAGGATGACATTTTATAGTGCCTAAAGGCCCTACTGGATTTTCTTCAAAATCTTTTACCAGCTCTGGCATTAAAGGGATGGCATCTGGATACTGTCTCGTGAAGTACTCTGTAATAGCCTCAGGAGAATCCATACTTTCAAAACTATCTGGTGCGTCTTTATAATCAATAAAAAGGGTTACAGTAAAACTGCCATCCAGATTGGGCAAAGCTATAATCATATCTCGTCCTCGTGGCCAGATGTGCAAAGCATTTTTTTCGGTACGATAACCGCCATCTTGCTCAGGCGGAAATGTGAGTTCTTTATAACCGTGTTCTAAGTAATCTTGCGAAAAACTAAATAAAAAATCACGACTCAAATACATACTTTTACGCACGGCAGATCCCGCACCGTCTGCACCGAGAATAATGTCTGCAGTAACGGTTTGTTCATCTTTAGTATGATATTCTACAAAAGTAGCTGTAGCGTTTTCTAGATCTACATGGGTACAGTTTTGATTAAAATGTACCTGCAAAGTATCATATTGGTCTGCAGCATCTAGTAGCATTATATTGAGGTCTGTACGCGAGATGGAGTTAATGTACTCATCTTGTCTCCCAGAATAGGGGCTAAATAAGGTATTACCTTCTTTATCGTGCAGCATGCGTCCCTTCATGGGGATACAGAGCTTGCGCACTTCTTTTTCTAAACCCACTAACCGAATCCCTTTTAATCCTCTGTCAGAAAGGGCTAGGTTAATGCTTCGGCCAGCATCTTGATGCACATTACGAAGGTCTGGACGACGCTCCATCAAGGTTATCTTGTAACCACGTTGTGCCATTCTTAAAGCGAGCATAGAGCCGCAAAGACCAGCGCCTATGATGAGTATGTGTTCTTCTTTTGTCATTCTTTTCGTTCCCACGAAGGCAGGAACCTGCCCGCCGGCAGGTCTCGTCCTGCTATCGCAAATAGTTTTTAATTTTTCTACTTTTTATTCCTCCCTTTCTCCATCTCATCTGCCACAGCATTTTCACCTGAATCTCCCTTTTCGCGCAAGCGAGAAACGATGGCTGCGTGATTCTTATCATCTCTATTTTGAGACATTTTCTTAGCGGCTTCTATACTAGTAATTTCAATTTCAAAACCTATGATACCATTTATTTGACGCATCGTTTTATCGGATAGCGTATTCATGTCAATAGGATTTTCTTGCGGCGCTTCGTATGTATCCATTAAGGTTTTTAAGGATTTCCTAAGTCCGTTTTTGTCTAATATACTCAGTTTACCGCGTACTTGTACCGCGATATAATTCCAAGTAGAAACCTCTTCAAAATCATACCAACTGGCAGAAATATAACTATGAGGGCCA
>CAZXMY010000104.1:0-7593 GCA_964641325.1 uncultured Flavobacteriaceae bacterium
ATTGAGATTTTAATAAAAAAAATCTACATAAACTTGAATAATTACTTTTTATAATCGCAGGAAATAATTCAAATGCTTTTTGTTTTAATAAAATTGCTATTATATCTAGTATCTTTGACAAAAACCTATATTAGTGAAATACTGCTTGATCCTTTTTATTTTTTTACCTTTTTGTAGCGTACAAGCGCAAGAAGAACTGGAGGTTATTGAAGTGGTTGACTCCTTGTATCGGGAAGACCAATTTTATGTTGGATTTACCTTTAATTTATTGGGTAATAGACCAGGTGGAGTAAGTCAAAACGGGTTTAGTGGAAGTCTACAAGGCGGCTTTATTAGGGATATGCCCATAAATAGGACAAGGACAAAGGCAATAGGAATTGGCCTAGGCCTTGCTGCAGATACTTTTAACCATAATCTTTTTATTGGTGAGGAAACAGATGGAGAAACAACAATTTATGAGGTCATCACTTCAGACGTAGATGAAGAGAGGAATAGATTTACCTATTACTCCGTTGAGATGCCTATTGAGTACAGATGGCGTACCTCGACGCCTACAAAGCATTCTTTTTGGAGGATCCATGCTGGAGCGCGATTGGGCTATATATTTAGGTTTAGATCTACTTTTGAGCAAACCTCAAATACCGTCGTACAAACTGAGGTGCCGGAACTTAATAGACTGCAATACGGTCTCACTTTAAGTTTTGGATATGGAGCTTTTAATTTTCAAGGATATTATGGTCTAAATACCCTGTTTGACGAAGATGCGCTATTAAGAGATGAGCGAGTTAATCTACAAGTCGTACGTTTAGGGTTGCAGTTTTTCTTTTTATAACCAATATGTAAATACCAGTAGTTGCGGTATAGTACCCACTAGAAATCCTATAATGAGTTCTGGGTATGTATGGGCTTTTGCATCCAATCTGGAACTTGCTGTTCCACCCACACCTATTATGATAATACCTAGCAACGGTAATAAGTTCTGTCCATAATGCAGACTTAACCCTAGAACAAAAATCAGAAAACCAGAAACACCCATCATATGAAGGCTTGCTTTAAACTTGAGTAAGGCAAGGAATAGAGCAGCAATACTAGAACTCAATATCCCGACAAAATAAAAATACAAAGCAGGAATTTCATAACCATCAAAAACGATTTGTATCAAAATAAAAGTAAAGACAGCTTGCATAAGTAAGGGATACCTACGTTCTTTTACCTCCTTAAGATGTATTTCGGTTACTTGCCCAAGATTTTTAAGCATATAAAAGCTTAATATAGGTATCACAACAGTCATAATACTCGTGGCAAAAATCTTGGAGTATAAAAATTCAGGACTAAAATATCGCGGACTAATAATGAAATAAGCAAGCACGCCGGCAAGTGGCATAAAAAGCGGATGGAAAATATAGGAAAAACTTCTAATAAAATATTTCATTAGATTTTCTTACGAAGTCTCGCCACAGGGAGATCTAGTTGCTCTCTATATTTGGCTACAGTACGTCTAGCAATAGGATAGCCTTTTTCCTTAAGAATACCAGCTAGTTTCTCATCTGTTAGAGGTTTTTTCTTGTCTTCTTCTTTGATAACAGTTTCTAGTATTTTTTTGATCTCTCGAGTAGATACTTCTTCTCCTTGATCATTGGTCATACTTTCACTAAAAAATACCTTAATAAGCTTCGTGCCGTATGGAGTATCCACATACTTGCTATTTGCTACACGCGATACGGTAGAGACATCCATACCTATTTCTTCTGCAATGTCCTTTAGGATCATAGGGCGTAGCGATCGTTCATCACCAGATAGGAAATACTCCTTCTGGTAATTCATAATCGCGCTCATCGTTACAAAAAGGGTTTGCTGTCGCTGGAGTACGGCTTCAATAAACCACTTAGCAGCATCCAGTTTTTGTTTGATAAAAAGTACGGCGTCCTTTTGGGCCTTTGTTTTTTCTTTTGTGGCTTTGTAACCTTTAAGCATATTACTATAGTCACGCGATACTTTGAGCTCTGGTGCATTACGCCCATTTAGAGTAAGTTCTAATTCTCCCTCTACTATACGTATGGTAAAGTCAGGTACGACGTGTTCTACAATTTTGGTATTACTGGCATAAGAGCCGCCAGGTTTAGGGTTAAGCTGTTCAATCTCCTGTATGGCATTTTTAAGCTCTCCTTCAGAGATATGAAACTTAGACATAAGCTTCTTATAATGTTTCTTACTAAAATGATCAAAGGACTTTTCTAAAATCGCGATAGCTTGCTCAACTGATTTTGTGGATGTTTTACGCTTTAATTGCAAAACCAAACATTCTTCCAGACTACGCGCACCCACTCCTGCAGGATCAAGGTTTTGTACCTTAAGTAAAACGGTTTCTATCTTTTCTTCTGTTGTGTAAACGTTTTGAGTAAAGGCTAGATCGTCTGTTAGATCTTCTAAAGACCTGCGTAAATAACCGCTTTCATCTAGACTCCCTACTATAAACTCTGCGATTTCTCGATCTTCTTCACTTAGTCTAAAGGTGTTAAGCTGGTTTTTAAGATATTGGTTAAAGGAAGTACCCGAAGCATAGGGCACTTGCTTATCTTCGTCATCTACGCTGTAATTATTTGCACTAAGACGGTATTCTGGAATTTCGTCATCACTCAGGTATTCATCTATATTTACTTCCGTTTCTATGGTATCTGACTCATAATCATCTTCAGTATTATTAAATTCATCATACTCATCTTTTATTTCGTCTTTCCCGCTATCTAAGGCTGGATTTTCCTCCAGTTCTTGCTTTATTTTCTGTTCAAAAGCCTGCGTGGGCAATTGAATGAGCTTCATCAGCTGTATTTGCTGCGGCGATAGTTTTTGAGAAAGTTTAAAATTGAGTTGCTGTTTTAACATACAACGAAGTTACAAAAAACAGCAGTATAAAATCTTATAGTTTTAGTTCCCGAATGAGTGTAGCGTATACCTCTGATAGGAAAATTTTGTTTGATGTACGCTTTATCGCTTCGCTCTCCCGATGGTCGTGAACCTGCCGGCAGGCAGGTCTCGCAAGCTCGCTTTCGCGAAAGCATTATAAAATCAAAAAATCAGGGCTTAAAGTATCCGTGCTTTATGGCGTAAATCACTAGTCCAGTGCGGTTTTTTAGATTGAGTTTTGAGAAGACACTGTCACGATATCCCTGAACGGTTTTTGGACTAAGAAACATTTTATCTGCAATCTCATTATAGGTCATCTCTGTGCACGCATGTTTTATAAACTCAATCTCACGCTCTTTTAAAGCTAGTGTACTGTCTTGATCTAGGGATTTAACAAGAATCTGAGAGACTGTATTTGTGTGGTAATACCCATGCGTAGAAAGTTCTCGAAGCGCTTGATGTAGGACGCTTTTTTGAGTATCTTTTAATAAGTACCCTTTTGCACCAGTACGCAACATTTTTAATATGGTGTGTTCTTCTTCTTCTACCGATAGCGCCAGCACTTTTATATCTGGAAAATGATCTTTGAGGTATCCTGTGGTTTCAATACCATCCATAATAGGCATATTTACATCCATGAGTACGATATCAGGACGTTTATCTGGAAAAGCGAGTTGCTCTATTAATTCTTTACCGTGTTTACAGGTATATAAGACTTGAAAATCATCAAAAGAGTTAACCAGACCGCTTATGGCCTCAGATAAAAGAGTGTGGTCATCTACTACTACTATTTTTTTCATAATGCGTTAGGTGTATATGTGAGACGTAGTCTGGTGCCTTTCCCTTCTTGAGAAGCTATGGCTATTGTTGCGCCTATTAGTTTTCCTCTGGCTTCTATATTAGTAAGCCCTATGCCATTAAGCGCTCTGGCTTGAGCATAATTGAATCCTATGCCATTGTCTTTTGCAATGACCTCAAGAGTTTCTTTTCTATAATTAAGTTCTACCTCTAGTTCTGTAGCTTTAGAGTGTTTTATAGTATTTGTAAAAAACTCTTGTAGCATTCTAAAGATAATAATTTCAATCTTTTTATCTATAACTACGGGTATACCCCTTTCTATTAAATTAGGTTTTAAATACGACATCCTATTAAATCGTTCTAATTCTAGTTCCAGCGCTTGTCTTAGGGATAATGTGTTTAAGGCTTCTGGATTAATAAGTTTAGAAAGAGCGCGTATTTCGGTAAGGCCTTTGCCAATGGTTTCTGCAGCTTCGTCCAGTTGATCCTGGTTACCCCCAGAATTTTGGGTCTGTATTTTGGCCAAAGTAAGGAGTTGACCAATGTTGTCATGGAGTTCCCAGCTAATATTCCTAAGGGTTTCTTCTCGAATTTCTATTTGAGTCTCTGCAAGTTCTTCTTCAAAGCGTTTTTGAGCTTCTTGCTGCTCTGAGAGGAGACTATTTTTTCGTTTTATAAAAACAGAAAATAGCACAGCGACTATTACTACGAGTAGTAATAGGATAGTTACAGAAACTAAAACGATGATTAATGTGCTTTTTTCATCCATATAAAAGTGTACATAAAGTATAAATTCATGGCAATAAGAACATAAGCCTGCATTGAGAATAGAAAGGTATAAAACTCCCCACTAAAGATGTGCAGATTCATATCGAAGGCCACAAAAAGAGGCGTATATATTAATTGAAAAATAAGATAACCACCCAGCAAATTTAACTCTGGATGATTTTTACTGTCAAAAGATGTCTTTCTTTGCATCAACTCCACCATATAAAAAGTGCAAGCGATTAATAGTACAAATACTAAAAAAGCGTTAGCATAAATAAGCCTATCATTAAAAGAACTTGCGCTAAAAAAGCAATAGATGTGTACGAGCAATGCAAGACTTCCGAGAATGAAGAGCCATTTTTTAAAATTCGCTTTCTTGAGGTATTTATAAACGAGTGTATATAGTAATATAAAATATAAAATATGGTAACTATTAAAAATCCACCCATTACTAATTTCAATAAAATGGCTATATAAAGTACCAGATATTTCTGCTAGTAATCCCAACCATAAGATTACTGGAGCGAGAACAAGCGGTGTATTTTTATACTTCGGCAAACACCAGGACACCACAGTGCAACAAATGGCAGAAATAGATAAATAAACTAGTAATAGCGTCTCATAATAAGACATATAATTCTTGTTTTGGGTATTTGTAATCGAAATTAAAGGCAATTATAAACGTGCTTTTTTCGTCCATAAGAAGCCAAATATAAAAAGCAAGTTAATTGCCATATATACATAACTATGTATCGATGAAACGTAAGTGTAAAACGCTTCGCTAAAGATATGCAAGTTCCAATCACTAGAGACATAAATAGGAGCGTAAACCAAGTTAAGAATGAGGTAACCTCCAATAAAAATAAACTCTGGATGTTCCCTAAAATAAAACGACTGATTGCTTCGTAAAAGCTGAATAATGTATACGATACAGGTCACAAGAAAAACAAGAACGGCAACGCAATGCGCAAGACTTAATCGTACATTAAAGGTTTCTGCCGTAAAAAAGCGAAAACAATAAAAGACTATGGCAGCTATAGAGAGTATCCTGGTCACTTTTTTTAAGTTAGATTTTGTAATATATCTATCCATCATGAGATAAAATAAGGCAAAGAATAGGATATTAGTAGTGTTATATATCCAACCATTATCAAAGGATACATAAGTGCCGTATAAAAACCCTATGCCTTCGGAGATTAGACCCAACCACAATAGTACTGGAGCGAGAATTAATGGTGTATGTTTGTATTTATGGCGTTGAGAGCTTACTATAATGCAGGTAAGTGCTAGGAAAGATAGGAATATAGAATAAACAATGTGATAATAGGACATTAGGTTATACTTTAGGGGATTTGTTGTCAAACCTATAAAACAGGGCGATACCACAGAATAGTGTAGCTACAAAAAATAGCAACAAAAGGATTACAGCTACAACTAGCCATAGGACTAAAACCTCTTCATTATTCATAAGTAACTACCAATGAGGAAATTGTATATTATAAGAAAGCAAGATAAGAGTTGGCCTGAATTATATTAAGGGGCATTTGCCCCTATTTAGTTCATTCTCGCTGCAGGACGTGACCAGACAAAGCCAAAAACAAATAGAAGGTACATAAATAGTACAATGATCATTTGTATACTATAGAGTATGTCTAGGGCTTCACGGGATAACTCGTAAACACTATTACCCGTCACAAAAAATGACAGCGGTACATAGCTAATCCCAAAAAGCAAAAATCCAGTAAATACAAAAAGCTCTAGCCTGTATCTAAGTACGATGGGCTCAGTGTCTTTTAGCAAATCAATAGCATAAATTAATAAGGTAATCAAAAGGGTTATCATCGCAAGGCTATGCATATATATCATAAAAGCAGTAGAAAAAGGCGAATTTAAAGCTCTCACGATCATTATCACGACCGCAATACTACTTAGTATAGCAATGCTTTTTTTTCGTTTGGGTGCCAGCGTATGTTTATAGATGGTATAAAACAACAGTGGAAAAACTGTAATTAAATAACAGTTGTAATACAAATGATTGGTTTCTTGTATAAAGATGGCAGGTATTCTCGCACAACTTTCCATGGCTACTGTGATCCAAAGAATCCAAAGAATCGTTTTAATAGGAGTGTGCTTATATTTTTTATAAAATATAAGTGCTGCGATGGCTGCAATCCACTCTGATATGTAGGCAAGTTCTTGCAGCATAGGTATCTATAGAGATGACAAAGCTAATGAATTACGGCTTATTTAATCGATCTCCCCAATAAAAAAAAGAACTAATAAAATAGTGAAGGCTACAGTACATTTAATTTAAGTATAATCATTGAGGTCATCTGTATATGGTTAATCTTCTAAGCCAGTAGTAGCTACTTTATCTCCCCAGAAAAAGCCAAAGGCGATGGTAAGATATGAAAGAATGGCTATGCTTAAATGAGTTTTATAGAGAATAGTAATGAACTCATCACTGAACGAAGCTATGTTTTTTTGTGTATAAATAAGCACAGGAAAAGGCACGTGAAAAATTAAAAATCCAAAACAAACCCATAAAAATAGCTTCCTATTTACATTGATAACCTGGTTTCGTTTTAATTCTTCCATAAAATATATGACCAAACAGATTACTATTAAAACAGATGCAGTCGTAAAGGAAAAGCTAGTTTTTGCTGTCAAAGGATTAATCACAAATAATTCTATTGCCGTTAACACAATATTGATTATCGCTATAAATCGAATAATAGTTTTGAGTTTTTTCTTTTTTACTTGCGAGCCTACAAGCAAAATAATCACAAGAGGCACTAGTACTCTGTAAACGTTAGATAGTAGATAACCCAAAGGCATTCTCGGGAAAATATATTGAGTAACTAAGTCATTTATTAGTATAAACCACAAGAGAGGCAACAACCAAAAAAGGGTAGTGTGTTTATACTTATATAAAAAAACCGTTGCCGAAAAGGCGGCTAAAAATTCAGAAAAAAACCCCGCATAGTAGTAATAGTCCATTGTTAGGAAAGTGTTCAAGTATTTTTATTGTAATCAGGATCGCCTAGATGAGCTTAGTCTTCTAAGCCAGTAGTCGCTACTTTATCTCCCCAATAAAAGCCGAAAGAAAAAATAAGATACACT
>CAZXMY010000105.1:0-7576 GCA_964641325.1 uncultured Flavobacteriaceae bacterium
GTGCGTATTGCTACGCCGCCTTGGGATAGAGCAAAGAACCAATGGATGGATGTAAATCCAGGTGTGGCTTCGTCCTATATTTTTGCACAAAAGCCAGGAGATAAAGTAACAATTTCTGGACCTTATGGAGAGTTCTTTATTAATGAGTCTGAAGCCGAAATGCTATACGTAGGTGGAGGAGCAGGAATGGCACCTATGCGTTCGCACTTATATCACCTATTCAAAACCTTAAAAACGGGACGTACAGTAACCTATTGGTATGGAGGCCGTTCTAAGCGTGAACTGTTCTATATTGAGCATTTTAGAGAGTTGGAAAGAGAATTCCCGAATTTTAAATTCTATATGGCACTTTCTGAGCCTATGGAAGAAGATAACTGGAAAGTAAAAGATGCAACAGAGGGTGAAGGTGATGGTTTTGTAGGATTTATTCACCAAGTGGTAATAGACCAATATCTAAGTAAGCACGAATCTCCAGAAGACATTGAGTTATATTTCTGCGGACCACCATTAATGAACAATGCGGTTCAGAAAATGGGAGAAGATTTTGGTATTCCAGACGAGAACATCCGTTTTGATGATTTTGGAGGATAATTAATTACCGCGAAGGCGAAGATTTCATAAATATATAGATAACCCGATACGTAAGTGTCGGGTTATTTATTTCCCATATCAAACTTCCTAATGATAACGGCATAAGAAAAAGTATAATTTAGAGTTATACCTCTTATGAAGAAGTTTTTATTTGTTCTGGTATTAGGCATTGGGATTTTTGCCGTAACAAATTTTTCAAAAAAGGGAAAGGTGGTGAAAAATGCGGTTACCTCTTATGTAATGCCAGCATCCAATATAAATAGATCTGGAAATACCGTAAATACGCGTGTTAAAGCACCTAACGGATATGAACGAATCCTTCCTCAATCGGCAAGTTTTTCATCCTACATCCATTATTACAAATTAAAAGACTACGGAGCAGAGGTAATCAATTATGACGGTAATCCCTATTGGTATCAAGCGGGACACGTAGGAGTGTTAGAAGTCCCTGTGCCTTCTAATGGTTTACAACAATGCGCAGATGCCCTCATACGCCTTAGAGCTGAGTATCTATGGGATAAAAATCAAAAGGATCAAATAGGGTTTAAATTTACTAGTGGTCATTATTGTTCTTGGACAAAGTATGCCGAAGGCTACAGACCTAAAGTAAAAGGCAATAACGTAACCTTTTCAAAAACGGCAACTTCTAATCATACTAAAGATAATTTCTATAACTATCTCAATCTTATCTATACGTATGCAGGAACCTATTCGCTCTCACAGGAGTTGCAAAAAATATCCAACCTCCAGGACGTACAAATAGGTGATATGCTGGTGTATCCCGGTTTTCCTGGCCATATAATGATGATAGGTGATATCGTTGAGAATGCAGAAGGAGAACGTTTGTTTCTGTTTTTTCAAGGAAATACGCCTGCACAGAGTGTGCATATTATTAAGAACGCTTCTGAACCTTTAAAGAGTCCTTGGTATTCTTTAAAAGGCAAGCAATCTCTAGAAACCCCTATTTACACATTTGATAGTTTTGAGCTGGTGAGGTTTAAGTAGCGTATCTACTTTTTGTGAGTGAGAAAATCTAAACCCATTCTATTTTGAAGAGTTTTATTAGGACTGCGTATCTTTGTCCTATGGCAGTTTTCCTTACCGAACAAGAGCTACATAACCTTGCGATGAATATCGTAGGAGAAGAGCTAAAAGCAGATGGCTTTGAGTTTATGGCTGTAAATTCTAAGCTTAAAAAAGACCCTCAGTTCGTAGCACTCAAGGACAAGAAACTGCACTTTGTGGTTGTACGTGCCCGTTCCTTTCCCGAAGATGCAAATGTGTATGATGAGACAAAAATGATCAAGATGCGCGATCACGCGATCAAATTTGAAGCGCGTACGTTTTATGCGGGTGTGGGATTAGGACACGGTGATAACTACCAGCATCCGGTTGAGAAAGACCAACCCTATAGAGTTATTTATAACGGACTACAAGAAATCACCTAAATGAGATATCTCCTTATTATTCTATGTATTTTGGTTACTGCCTGTACTGCGCCAGCGGTGCCTGATGCTATAAGCCTGCGCGGCAATGCTTTTGGGACAACCTATGGCATCCAATATTTTGGGCAAGGTGATGAAGCTGCGCAGGTAAAACAAGGCATAGATTCTGTGATTCAGGCGGTCAATCTTTCGATGAGTACCTATCTTCCAGAAAGTGATATTTCTAAAATTAATAAGGGAGATGCTACCATTGTTATAGACGATATGTTCTTGGAGGTGTTTACGCTTTCGCGAAAGCTTAACAAGGCAACCAACGGCTACTTTGACCCTACAGTGGGCGTCTTACGTAACGCTTATGGTTTTGGGGATACTAAAGCGCTTACAACAATAGATAAAACCACCCGAGATTCTTTAATGCAATATGTGGGTTGGGGTAAAGTGCATGTGCAACCCGATAGAACTATTAAAAAAAACCATCCCGAAATCTATTTTGATTTTAATGCTATAGCCAAAGGATACGGTATTGATCGTATAGGTATGTACCTAGAGTCCCAAGGCTATGATGATTATCTTATCGAATTAGGTGGTGAAATACGTGCCAAAGGAAAGAACCTAAGGAAAGATAGTTTTTGGCGTGTAGGTGTTGAGAGCGTTGATTCTAAACTAGAAAACCGAAGTGCAGTGGCCTCTGTGGTCCTAGAAAATGCAAGTATGGCAGGGTCTGGTAATTATCGTAAATACCGTGTAGATCAGGACGGAAAGAAAATTGTACATACCATAAATCCATTAACAGGTAGCGCCGAAGAAATAGATGTTCTAAGTGCTCATGTGATTGCGCCAACTTGTGCAGAGGCAGATGCTTGGGCAACCGCTTTTATGGCAATGGGAATAGAAAGGTCTAAGAAAATCCTTGCAGGACAAAAAAACATCCAAGCCTATCTCACCTTTGATGGTGGTACCTATATTACAGCAGGTTTTGAGAAATTAATGCAGCCTTAAAACTTCAAGCTTGGTTTTTGCTCAAATAGGGCACTATCTATTTTTTTACCTGCAATAACTGCAGTATCCCAGTCCTGGGTTATTTTCCAATGTCCAGCTATCTTTTTTAAGACGATATGAAATTGTCCATAACTATATTGCGTTTTGCCTTGGGCAGTCGTAAAAGCAATGCGATAAAATCCTACCTCATACGAAGTGTCTTCTGTTGTTTTGCGGTCATCCCACCACCAGTCCAAATCTATGGATTCGCCATTTTTACGATTGGCACTAAAGCGTTCGGCATTGGTTGCTTTAAAAGAGTTTTGTGTATCAATGCCATTAGGCGTTACTCTTAAAACATCTGCAGCATACAAGGCATTTAAAGCATCACCATCTAAGGTTTGAAAAGCCTTTTGAAAAGGCTTCCATACCGTATTGTCAATTTCTTTTTGGATATCTTCTTTGGTGTTTTGTGCTTGCATACTTATTGTAAAAACGAGTACAGATAGGAATACGTATTTTTTCATAATTAATAATTTATTTCCAACAAACGGGTAAGAGTTCGCCTTGAGCGAGACGATAACGATCTACTTCTTCTGGGGTGAGTGCAGTCGTATAATCTACGGCATCTACTTTAAACCCTACAGTTCGTAATTTATTAAAATAATCCTTACCATAAACGCGCACGTGATCATATTGTCCAAAAATTTTAGCACGTTCTTCGCGATTAGTAATACTGTTATCTTCAAAAGTGA
Organism: uncultured Flavobacteriaceae bacterium; assembly: GCA_964641325.1. Classification (GTDB taxonomy): domain Bacteria; phylum Bacteroidota; class Bacteroidia; order Flavobacteriales; family Flavobacteriaceae; genus Dokdonia. The sequence goes on from CAZXMY010000105.1 coordinate 3,770, forward strand.
GATCTCTGTTGAGGTCTTGGGGGATTTGCAAAACAGCCATTCCTCCTGGTTTTAAAACGCGATATAACTCGTGCATAGCCTTAGTGTCATCTGGGATGTGTTCCAAAACGTGATTGCAAAAGATAATGTCATAGCTGTTTTTGTCAAAAGGTAAGTTACAAATATCTGCTTTTACATCAGCTAGTGGAGAGTTAAGGTCTGTTGTGGTGTAGTTGAGATGGGTGCTTTCGCGAAAGCGTTTATAAAAAGCTTGCTCTGGAGCAAAGTGCAATACCTTGGCTGGTTGAGTAAAAAAATCTGTTTCGCGTTCTAGCCATAACCATAATAAGCGATGTCGTTCCAGCGAAAGGGTAGAAGGAGAAAGGACGTTTTCTCTTGGAGTGCCATAGCCATAGGGCAAGAATTTCCGAAAATTTTTACCATCAATAGGATCTGTATAACGTTTGCCTTTTAAAAAGAGCGCGAGCACAGGGCGCACCCAATAACTCACTCGAATCAGCATGGGCCTTGGAATAGCGTTTAAGAAAAATTTAAATAGTTTTTTCATTAATGTTGTTACACAGAGCTTCACAGAGAAACACAGAGCTTCACTGAGTGTTCGAGGTGTTTATATATCTTTTTAGACCGTCTTTTAATAGTTTAGTATTGAAGTTAATGAGTAGACCAAGCGGGTAATTTCCAAGCTTCAAATACGTAAGAATTTGTGCCTCGTGTACTTCTGTTAAATATTCTACCGTTTTGAGTTCAAGGACTATATTATCTTCGACTAGAAGATCAATTCTATAGCCGTGATCTAATCGTATGTCTTTATAAATAATAGGCAGTGCGATTTCTTTTTTTACCTGTAATCCTTGTTGAGTTAATTCGTGAAAAAGACAGTTTTGATATGCAGATTCTAATAATCCTGGGCCTAAAGTTTTGTGCACTTCGATGGCAGCGCCAATGATTGTTTTAGTGAGATTATTAATATTTTCTTCTCTGTGCATCTCCGTGTGTCTTTGAGTATCTCCGTGGAAACTTTATAGCACTAGTTTATTTTGACGAAATGGCGCCTCCTCATCGCTGTCAATTCCTAAAGCCTTGTAAATGTAACCAAAAGTGGATAGCAATTCTGGTTTACCGTCTACAAGAGCGACGTCGTGCTCAAAATGAGCACTTGGCAGATTATCACGGGTAGTGATGGTCCAGCCGTCCTTATGCTGTTTGATATTTTTAGTCCCTAGATTGGTCATAGGCTCTATGGCGACTACCATTCCTTCTATAAACTTCTTTCCGCGTCCTCTTCTTCCGTAATTGGGCATTTCTGGATCTTCGTGCATGGTACGGCCTAAGCCATGACCTACGAGTTCCCTTACCACACCATAGCCGTGATCTTCTGTATATTTTTGTATCGCATAGCCCACATCGCCTACACGATTTCCAGCTTTAAATTGTTCTATCCCTAGGTATAACGATTGCTTGGTAACTTCTAATAATTTTTTTACCTCAGGAGCAACTTCTCCCACCTCAAAAGTATAGGCGTGATCTCCATAAAAACCATTTTTTATAGCGCCGCAATCTATAGAAATAATATCGCCTTCTACGAGTGGCGTGTCATTAGGAATCCCATGCACAACCTGCTCATTAGGACTCATGCACAAGGTATTGGGAAAATCATACAATCCTAAAAACCCAGGCACAGCATCTTGACTGCGTATATATTCTTCGGCAAGCTTGTCTAGAAACAAGGTGGTTACTCCTGGTTTTACCTCATTTGCCAGCATCCCTAGCGTGCGGGAAACGACTAAGGCAGCTTCGCGCATGATTTCAATTTCTTCTTTTGTCTTTTGTATAATTGCCATTAGTCTTGGTCTTCGTTAAAGAACTCTTCAAATTTTGACAGAAAGCCCTTCTTTTTAAGTTTGGATTTCTTTGTTTGCCTACGCGCTACTTGAGGTGCGGTTTTTTCTATTCCTATGAGCATCTGGTATATTTCGCCCCAGCCTATCATTCCGCCTATGTTCCTATCATCGATAAAAATATCTGCATTAACTTTTCGGCTTATAGTATCACTCATTACTTCTTCTGGATAACTTTTATTTACAGCATAAAATTCTAGTCCGTTGGATTTACAAAAATCTACTGCTTCTTCTAATTTTTTTCCAGATCTATAGGTCCATAAAATAAGAATGTAACCTTGGTCTTGTAACTTTTTAAGAGTTTCAAAAGCAAATAGTAGAGGTTTGCCAATGTTAGGATACTCATTTTTTACAATGGTTCCGTCAAAGTCTACCGCAATGATTTGAGCTTTCATAAAGGAATTATTGGAAACAAAATTACAAAAAACAAAACCGACGGTTAGGTCGGTTTATGGTTGTTTTTAGGCTTATGCAAAAGCATTATTCTGAATAGGCATGTTTGTATTCCTGTCCAGAGAGTATTTTTGCCATATCTTTTTCCAGACTTTCTAAAGGATACTCTACAATACGTCCCATTTCTTCACCATTTTTTGAGAGTATAATAGTAGGTACATTGGTAATATTTTGTCCTTTTTCTAAACCTTCTGGAGTGTCTTTATCTTCTGAAACTGTAATGAGTTTTACTTGCTTAGACGCTATGCCTGCCAGATCTAAAATTTTATAAAATGCAGGAGTCTCACGCTGACTGTCCTCACACCATGTACCCATATAGACGGTAATATCTGCAGCAGCAAGGTCGCCTTTAATTGTACTAATTGTAGCTGTATCTAATGTATGTTCTTTATACGAAGTATTAAACCATTGGTCATAAGGAGCAGCTTCAAGAGCTTGGCGTTTATGTACACCAAGTAGGATTGGGATGCCGTTCTCATCAAGCAATGCTTCGGTGGTGTTTTCTGCACTAGGTTCCGGAATTTCTTCTTTTGTATTCATTTTACAGCTTATAGTTGTCATTGTAAAAAGGATAAGAAATAGCTGCCAAAAATATCTTGTATTCATAAATTCTGTTCTTGTTGTTACTTTATTCTATAAGGGAAATGCGATCCATCACTTTAGGTTGAGCTACTCCTAATAGTTTTAAAATCGTAGGGGCCATATCTGCTAAGATACCGTCTTTTATTTCTTTAATGTCTTTGTCTACTATAATTACAGGAACTGGATTAGTAGTATGCGCTGTATTAGGCGTGCCATCTGGATTTATCATTGTTTCTGCATTGCCGTGGTCTGCAATAATAATTACAGTATAATCATTTTCTTGCGCAGTCGTCACGATGTCTTTAGTACAACTGTCTACGGTTTCACAGGCTTTTATTGCCGCTGCCATGACTCCAGTATGCCCTACCATATCTGGATTTGCAAAATTAAGACATACAAAATCAACTTCACCTTTCTTTATTTCTGGAATGATTTTGTCACGAATTTCAAAAGCACTCATTTCTGGTTGTAAATCATAGGTGGCCACCTTAGGAGAAGGGCATAATAATCGAGATTCTCCTTTAAAAGGGGTTTCTCTCCCGCCATTAAAAAAGAAGGTCACGTGAGGATATTTCTCAGTCTCTGCAATGCGTATTTGTTTTTTTCCGGCTTTCGCCAAAGTCTCTCCTAGCGTATCCACAAGATTATCCTTGTCATATACAACACGTGTTCCTGTAAACGTTTCATCGTAATTTGTTAATGTAATGTAATGCAGATTTAATTTTGTAGTTCCTTGCTTAGGAAAATCTCTTTGGGATAACATTTCTGTAAGCTCACGTCCACGGTCTGTTCTAAAATTAAAAAAGACAACCACATCACCATCATTTAGGCGTGCCACGGGAGCTCCATCATTTGCAATATATATAGGTTTTAT
>CAZXMY010000106.1:0-7505 GCA_964641325.1 uncultured Flavobacteriaceae bacterium
AAATCCTTGTGGCCATACAGGACGATTAGTCCAACAGTCTACACGATGTACTTTCCCTAGGGTTCCCGCATTAATCCACTCTTGTGCTTGCCGTATACCTTCACTAGAAGCGCCTTGATTTCCCATTTGAGAAACAATACCTTTTTCGCGAGCCACCTGGGCCATAAGGCGCGCTTCATAAATGTTATGCGTTAAGGGTTTCTCTACATAAGCATGCTTTTTTGCTTGCATAAAGGGCAGTGCAATGGTAGCGTGCGTATGATCTGGCGTTCCTACCATAAAGGCATCTATATCATTTAAATGCGCATCATATATTTTTCTAAAATCTCTGTAACGGCTTGCTTTAGGATGCATTTTATAGCTTGCTTCACCCATTTTATCATCCACATCACAAAGGGCAACAAACTTTACTTTGCCGTGTTTTGTCATCTCCCTAACCACACCACCACCTCTACCGCCTACTCCTATTCCAGCCATATAAAGGGTATCGCTAGGAGCTGTATGAACACCACCCAAAACATAACTTGGGACAATACTAAATGCGGCACTTGCAGCTGCGGTTTGTTTAATAAAAGCACGACGTTTCATAAGCTGAGATTTTCCTTAAAGTTAAAGATTAGACCTTAGAATTAAAAATGGAGTTTACGCTTTCGCGAAAGCGTAGAAAGAAAAATTAAGAGATTATAATGATAATGATATGAAATCCTTAGGTATATTTGAAAAAAAGAAACTGTTACGAATGATTATCAAAGGATTTGTTGGCTGTAAAAACCTTGTATGCGTGATTTGTCTACTCCTTTTTTTAGGAGCAAATGTGCAAGCGCAAACGGTGTTTAGAGGTAAAGTTTTAAATGAAGTTACACAAGAACCTATTGCGGGCGCAAAAATTGGAATTTCTGACCAAGGTGTAGGACTTGTTACAAATGAGAAAGGTCTTTTTAATTATAGAAAATTTCATCAAACCATAGGGAATACCTCTAAGCTTATTATTAGCGCTGAGGGTTATGAAACTATTGTTCTTAGAGGAGAGCAGATTAGAGCACTTTATAATAAGTCCAGCAAGTTTGCATTAGCTCCAGTAGAAGAAGCTACAGAAACTGCTGGAACAAATCCTATCAAAAATGTAGCAATGTTTTGGGATGCGTCTTTATCCTCAAGAAACAGAGATTTTAGGAAAGAATGGGAATTGCTGGAAGCCTATTTTCAGGACTTGGGAGCTGTAAATGTTTCTTTTGTGGCTTTTAATGAAAGTATAGTGACAGAAAAAGAATTTGCCATAAACGGAGATATAAGTCAGATTAGAACATTAACAGAAAGTCTAAGGTATAAAGGATCTACTTCGTATGAGATTTTAGATTTAGGAGATGCAGACTTGGCTATTTTACTTTCTGATGGAAATCATGTTTTAGGAGAATGGGACGAAATAAATCAGATTCCTTATCATGCGATAACCTCTTTAGCCCGAGCAAATGAAGCTTACTTAAAGTCACTTGCTACATATACAAATGGGACGTATATAAACTTGGCACTTGCTTCTGTCGCTCAAGGTTTGGATCAGATAAAAAGGAGTGTGGCTTTTTTAGAAGTCGAAGAAGGAAATAGGGCTATGATTGAAGGTTTTGTAAAAACCACATCAGGCCCAATACAAGGCGCAAGTATTACTATAAAAGGAGATCTCGAGGAGTTTGTGAGCAAATCAGATGGTTCTTTTAATGTGCCTGCACAAGAAGGTGATGTCCTGCAAGTAAAATATCTAGGGATGTACACTAAAGAAATGCTTGTTGAAAATAACGAGGCGCTGGAGGTAGAGCTTATACCACTGGAAGAATTATTAGATGAGGTTGTTCTTAAAGCCAAAAGAAAAAAAAGCGAGCAGACGTCTGATATAGGTTTTGGAGAAAAGAGTATTGATCAGATTGGGGTTTCTGTAAACACAATTACAAGTAAGGATATACGTATTAATGCGCAAAGCTTAGCAGATGTTGTTAGAGGGCGATTTGCAGGAGTAACCGTGGCGGGGTTTGCCGATCAAGCTGTTTTTTCGATAAGAGGTGGTAATAGTAATCAACCGGCTATTTGGGTAGTAGATGGATCTATTTTTCAGGAGATTCCGACTTTTGTAGACCCTCAAAACGTACATAGTATTTCTATATTAAAATCTATACAGGCGGCAGGTAGATATGGATCTATTGCGTCTGGAGGGGCATTTATTGTAAAAACAAAGGCTTATAGCAGTAGAAATGATGATGGAGAAATTATAGATTTAGCTCTGGTACAAGACAACGATTATAACGAGCAGGTGGCGCAGCTAAATCTTGAGGCTTTAAAACCTAATTATGTAAAACAATTAGAAGGGATAGAAGGCAAGGAAGCCCAATTCAAACGATATCAAGCTCTAGTTCCTGCAAATACGACAAATGCTACCTTCTTTATCGATATGGCTCTTTATTTTCAACAGGTATATCCAGAAAAAGCAAAAGAAATAAGATACAGGCTAGCAGAAGTCGCACAAGGAAATCCAGAAGTGCTGCGAGTTTTGGGGTATTTGTATGATAATGCTCAAGACTATGAAAGCGCATTACAAATTTATGAAAGAGTAATACAATTATCACCAGGAGAATCACAATCCTATCGCGATCTGGCCCAAACCTATGAGCGCGTTGGGTTATATGATAAAGCCTTAGAATTGTATATTAATATGTTGTCTGAGCAAATTCTTGGAGTTGATTTTTCTCATATAGAGCGTCCATTAGGTCACGAACTACTCCATTTGGCTACCTTGCATAGGGATGAAATAGAGTTTACGAGACTACCGGAAGAGTGGTTGCGTAACGAATATAGATTAGACTTGCGCATGGTGATAGAATGGTCTAATAGAGACGCGCCTTTTGAGTTTCAATTTGTTAATCCTCAGGATAAATATTTTAAATGGAATCACTCTCTTTTTGAAAACAAGGAACGTTTGCAAGCAGAGTTAAAAGCAGGATTTCAGTTTGAGGAGTTTGTTATAGATGAAGCACCGCATGGGTTGTGGATAGTAAATATAGAATATCTTGGAAAAGACGATTATGTCACGATTCCACCTTATCTAAAATATACAATCTATAGGGATTACGGCACAAGTGAAGAACGGGCAGAAACCATTATTATTAAGTTAACAAAGGACATAGGAAAAGCTCAATTGCACGAGTTTTTATTATAAAAATCAAAGAAGCCTATTTTTTAATAGACTGTTAATGAGTAGTTAAGTTTTGTTGGGATTCCCTTTTTTCTCATAAAACAGTGCTATCTTAATATTCTAAATTCAAACACGATCAGCTATCATGAGACAGTCTATCCTTTTTGTTATTTTATTTATTTTTTGCAGTTCACAATTAGTATCGCAAACGCTCTTTAAAGGCATTGTAGTAGATGAGCAATCTAAACAAGCCATTCCTTATGCTAAGATAGGAGTAAGCGACCAAGGAGCTGGAGTAGTTGCTAAGCAAAACGGCCGCTTTGCGTATCGCAAATATGCACAAACCTTAGATAGCAATAGTGAGCTTGTGGTAAGCGCTAAGGGTTATAAAACACTTCGATTGGATGTGACCCAGCTAAGAGAAATCTATGACCTTAACTCTACGATTGTACTAAGTCCAGGTAAGGACAAAAAGCGTAAAAAAGAAGGTGTTGTTTCAGTCTTTTGGGATATGTCAGAAGGTATGATTGGTCGAGATGTGGACAAAGAGCTAGCATTCTTAGAAAATCATTTGTCTCAACTGGGAAAGACCACCGTTAACTTTGTAATCTTTAATGATAAGATCCAAAGCTGGAAGAAAGAAGAAATTGTGGGTGGAGATATATCGCGCTTTCGCGAAAGAGTAACAAACCCAACCTATTCTGGTCCCGCAAACTATGATGTATTACAACCAGAGGGAGCAGATGAAATACTGCTATTTTCTAATGGCGACCCCACTTTTGGCATTCTAAAAGTCTCTGTAGACACTCCTGTTCAATCTGTTGTAACTACCACCAGTTTTAATCAAAATTTACTAGATGAAATAACACAATATACAGACGGTAGTTTGAATATTCTTACGAATACACCATTAAGTGAAATTGCAAACGCTACTACAAATACTACAACAAAGAATGCACCAGTGAATGCAACTACAATTACGGGCAAAGTCGTAGGTATTGATGGGCCATTACAAGGTGCTTCTGTGTTAAAACTAGGCACTTTTGAAGAATCCATTACAGATGCAAGAGGAGTCTTTGCTATAGAAGCGCTTCCTGGAGATATACTAGCGATTAACTCTTTGGGAATGTATGAAAAACGACTTATAGTAGAAGACGAAAAGGAGGTAGAAGTTGTTCTGATTCCAGAAAGCGATGTCTTAGAAGAAGTTGTGATTATAGGGAAAAAGGAAAAAATAATTGTTGGGAACAAAATTTTTGATGGAAGACCTAGCGAGTATTTCCCAGGAGGCACCACGAGTTTTGGAGATTTCTATATCACAGCAAAGGATATTACTCTTAATGCTAGAACCTTAGAACAGATCGTTAGAGAAAAATTTAAAGCCGTCACGATAAGTAATACGTCTACAACAGGGCCGCAACTACTCGTGCGCGGCAGAAGGCCAGCCTACGTGCTAAACGGCAGGCTACTAGGTCCTGGCGAACCAGCACCTTTATATCTTAAAGATTCAGAGATAGAAACTATAGTTGTAAAATATGGGTCTGAGACTACCGGCAGATACTCACCAGGAACGCTTTTAGGCGGCGTGGCTGTTATTGTAACTACAAAAAACAGCAAATTAGTTCGGGAATCAGATAAGTATAATCCTTTAATTAAAGGTAATGATTATACAGATGCAGTTGCTACAAGTAAAGAGCTTGTGGATAGCAGAGTTGCAAAAGTAATTAATGGTAGAGTTACTAGTCTTGGAAAACCAATACAAGGAGCAGTGATTAATATAAAGAATACGTTTGATGAGTATCGATCAGATGTAAATGGAAACTTTACCCTATCAGCCTCTGTAGGAGATGAACTTATTGTAAGTTATCTAGGGATGTTTACAAAAGGAGTTGAGGTAACAGAGAGTAATGCGGTATTGGATATAAAACTTATGCCAGCAGATAACCTGCTAGACGAAGTAAGTTTATCCGGAAAATTGAATAAAGAAGAAAAAGTTAAAACAACAGATGGTAATAAGGAGAAAGATGCATTAGGCTATGATGTAAAACAACTTAAAGAGGAGGACATTGGATCTAAATATTCCAATTTAGGAACAGCAATAAACGGAAAATTTGCAAATGTGCAAGCTGTAGAAGATCCAATTAATGGCCTCACCGTTGTAGGTAGAGGCAGAGGCGCAATGTTAATTGTTATTGATAATCAAATCTTTACTCCTGACAACCCAAGACCTTTTATTTCTCCAGATAGAGTAAAAAGCATATCTATAATTAAGTCGGTTGCGGGAACAGCTCGATACGGTACTCTTGCGAGAGATGGAGTAGTGGAAATTGTAACGAAAGACTATTCCAACACTACAAATTCGCAAAAAGGCTCTGCCCTCGCAAAAAACAATGAGTATAAGGAAAATATAAAAAGCATAGCCCAAAGAGTCTCTGCTCCCTCCACAGGAAACAGAATTAATAAGGTAACAGGAAAAGTTACCTCCAGTGGGAAAGCGTTGCAAGGTGCGAGTATAACACGGAAGGGTAGTTTTGATGAGTATTATACAACTGTAGATGGAACTTTTGAGGCAACAGCAAGTCCAGGAGATGAGCTTATTGTGCGTTATCTAGGGATGTATACAAAGGGAGTTGAGATTGGTTCCTCTGCTGGGCATTATGAGATAGATTTGATCCCCAATAGTGAAGTGCTAGATGAAGTAAAGTTAGCTGGAAAAGGAGGTCAGACACGTAGTATTAATACTCCTTTAGGTAATAAAAACCTTGACGCAGTAGGCTATGACGTCAAGGTGCTGACCAAGGAAGACATTGGTAACAAGTATCCCGATTTAGCGTCAGCCATAAATGGTAAGTTTGCTGGAGTTAGCGCAAGTGCTAGGCCTGGAACTGGTTTAATTGTAACGGGGATTAGACATCCAAGGACTGTTCAAATAATTGCTATGCTTATTGTAGTTGATGGTCAAATTTTTGATCCAAATATTTTTCCACCACAACCGGCACCTTTTATCTCACTTGACAGAGTGGAGAGCATATCAATTATAAAAGGTTTAGCGGCGACGACTCGATATGGAACACTTGCTAGAGGAGGAGTAGTGGAAATCACAACCACAGATAACTCCAACCCACAAGCTTCTCTAAAAGGGTCTGCCCTTGCAAAAAATAATGAGTATACAGATAATGTAAAAAGCATTGCTCAGCGTAAAACAGCGCTTTCTTCTACTGCTACAATACATAAAGTAACCGGAAAAGTAACCTCCAGCGGTAAAGCATTGCAAGGTGCAAGTATAACACGCAAGGGTAGTTTTGATGAGTATTATACCGCTGTAGATGGAACTTTTGAAATAGCCGCTAGCCCAGGAGATATTCTTATTTTCAAGAGTTTAGGAATGTACAAAAAAGAAGTTTTAGTAGAGAATCGAGCAAATATTGATGTAGAGCTTATCCCTAATAATGAAAGTCTGGATGAAATAGTTGTCTCAGGAAACAAGCGAGTAGACAACACCATAGAAACGGCTTATGGAAGCGAAAATCAAGATAAAATAGGATATGATGTCGATCAGATTTCTAGTGAAAGTTTTAGTCAAGGCGCAACAAACTTGAGACAGCTTATCACAGGTAAATTTCCTGGAGTACGAGTATTAGGAGCGAATACTGGTTTTAGTGGAAGCGATGTGATTTATCAAATACGTGGTGGGAACCAATCTATTGAAAATGATATTCCGCCAGCTTGGGTTGTAAACGGAGTTGTTACAGATCAGGAACCTAGTTATATAGACGTATCTCAAATAGAAAATATTACCGTTTTAAAATCTACTATCGCAACAAACAAGTATGGTACTATTGCTGCAGGAGGTGCTTTTGTGATTACGACTAAAGGTCTGAGTGGCGGCACCAAGGCTGCTGCGCCAAAATCTGCTCTGGTTACAGGCAATAATTACGTAAATGATGCGATTGCTGCAGATCTTGATGAGCAAGAATACATAACGCAATTACGTCCATTACCTTCCATACAAGAGAAATTTTCTGCATATAGAAAGATGTCGCGCACACAAGACTTGTCCTTAGAGTTTTACAGTGATATGGCGCGTTATTTTCAAGAAATAGATTTAGAATCTGCAGATAAAGTGCGATCAGATTTAGCCTACGTTGCTCGTAAAAATGCGAAGGCTATGAGAACATTGGCCTATTTATATGAAGAAGCAGGCGATGTAAAAAAGACGGTACTTACGTATGAAAGTATCCTTAAGTTAGTGCCTAATGAAGCACAATCGTATCGAGATGTAGCCAATGCCTATGTCTCAAATGGAGAATACAATAAAGCCTTAGAG
>CAZXMY010000107.1:0-7477 GCA_964641325.1 uncultured Flavobacteriaceae bacterium
ATGCACAGATGATGTATGCGCATGTAGATATGGAAAATACGATGGTAGATGGAGCGGATACCACTTTATCGCAAGATGATCCCAATGGTGGTGAAGCTTGCGAGCTCGCTTTCGCGAAAGCAGACTTAGAAAATCTCACCTACAAGCTCAATAATTTATTACCGTCTAGCATTGCTATACAAGGCATTTTTCCAGTGGAAGCAGATGCGCACGCTCGTTTTGATGCGGTATCAAGAACTTATATCTATAAACTTAGTCCCCATAAAAATCCTTTCTCCGAAAATCAGACCTATTACTATAGACCTTTTTTAGATTTTGATAAGATGAATACTGCCGCAAAAATCTTATTGGATTATAACGATTTTGAATGTTTTAGCAAGGTGCAAACAGAGGTAAGAACGTATCTTTGCACGATTACCCATGCCGCTTGGAAAAAGGTGGACGACGAGTGGCATTTTACCATTAGTGCAGACCGTTTTTTACGCAATATGGTGCGTGCCATTGTAGGTACACTTATAGAGATAGGGCGTGATAAGCAATCACCAGAATGGATGCACGAAGTGCTCCGAAGTAAGAGTAGGTCTATGGCAGGAGCCTCGGCGCCAGCGCACGGCTTATATTTGCAAACAATTATCTATCCAGAAAAGATAGTTTAGGACATATGTCAGATAGTAAAGGAAAAGCGTTCGATACGCAACTTTTTAAAAGGCTCTTGCAGTTTGCAAAGCCTTATAAACTGCGTCTCTATATCGCAGCTATAAGTGCTATTATGCTCTCCCTTTGTGCGGCCTTAAATCCTTACTATATGCAATATGCTATAGATCTAGGGATTACTAAAAAGTCGTCCAATGACCTTCTTTTTTATCTCAGGCTCATGGCGCTTGTACTTGCTGGACAGGTATTCTTCCAGTTGTTATTTATCTATTTTTCGAATTGGATTGGTCAACAAGTGGTAAGAGATATACGGGTTAAGCTCTTTAAACATATGTTAGGTTTTAAGATGAAGTATTATGATACCTCTGCAGTAGGAAGGCTGGTAACACGAGCTGTAGGTGATATTGAGACCATATCCAGTATTTTTAGTCAAGGGCTGTTTATGATTATTGCAGACTTACTCAAGATGGGAATCGTTTTAGGTTTTATGTTTGTAAAGAGCTGGCGACTTACCCTAATCGTACTGGCGGTTTTTCCTGTGATATTGTATGCTACTCGTGTGTTTCAACGCGCTATGAAAGTAGCTTTTGAAGAAGTACGTACGCAAGTCGCTAACCTCAACACCTTTGTGCAAGAGCGCATTACTGGGATGAAAATTGTACAAGTTTTTAATCGAGAGAAAATAGAACACGATAATTTTAAAGCCATAAACAAAAAACATATGGATGCGTGGAATAAAACGGTATGGTATAACTCCATCTTTTTTCCCATCGCAGAGATATGCACTTCAATTACGATTGGTCTTATCGTCTGGTACGGCGGTTTAAAAGCCGCACAATCAGACATTATCACTTTAGGAATGATTACCGCCTTTGTGAGTTACATCTCTATGCTGTTTACTCCACTGCGCCAGATTGCAGATAAGTTTAATACCCTACAAATGGGAATGGTAGCTGCCAATCGTGTTTTTGGCATATTAGATACCCAATCCTCCATACAAGATACCGGAAAAAAAGACTTGAAAGACGTTCAAGGAGAGATTGGTTTTAAAGATGTTCGCTTTAGTTATATACCTGATGAAGAGGTTCTAAAAGGAATAAGCTTCACGGCTCAAGCTGGGAAAACCATTGCTATTGTAGGCTCAACAGGTGCTGGAAAATCTACTATCATTAACCTACTAAGCAGGTTTTACGAGATTGATTCAGGAGCAATTTCTATAGATGGAACTTCCATTGCCGAGTTTCCATTGGAACAATTGAGGGGCGAAATTGCCTTAGTCTTGCAAGATGTCTTCTTATTTGCAGATACTATCCTTAATAATATTACGCTAAAAGACCCTTCGATTTCTGAGGAAGACGTTATTGCCTCTGCAAAAGCCATAGGCGTGCACAAATTTATCTCTAGTCTGCCTGAAGGTTATCATTATAATGTAAAAGAACGTGGTGCTATGTTGTCTAGTGGTCAGCGTCAACTCATAGCTTTCTTGCGTGCATATGTGAGTAATCCGTCTATACTGGTGCTAGATGAAGCTACCTCCTCTGTAGATTCGTATAGTGAACAACTTATTCAAAAAGCGATTGGTAAAATTACAAAAGGGCGCACCTCTATTGTCATAGCACATAGACTTGCTACGATTAAAAAAGCAGACCTCATACTTGTCATGGAAAAAGGAGAAATCGTAGAAAAAGGTACACACCAAGAGCTAATTTCGAAAGAAGGTGGTTATTATAAAAACCTATACGAAGTACAATTTATGAATGCCGAAGTAGCCTAGATCTTTGCTTGGTCTACCGTCATAAGGCTTACCTCTTCCTGTTTACCCTTAAGTTTTTCATCACCCAGAGATAACAACTTCATTTCTTTAGGTAAATGATACAGCTTCTTCCCAAAGACTTCTGAGATTAAAATAGGATAGCCTTTAGACTTACACTGGGCTTGAATTCTTGCAGTCGTATTTAATACATCACCAGAAAAGGCAATATCTTTTTTAATTTTACCTAACTCTCCTACCATTACAAAACCACAGTGCACTCCTGCTTTGAATTCGGGCACAGCTCCATACTTGTTCAAGTAATTCTCTCTTCGGTTCTCTATTGCTTTTTGCATTTCAAAAAAACAACGAATCGTATTATTATTGTGAATGCCCTTCCCCAATTTCCAACTTATGACAACCTCATCCCCTACATATTGATAGACCTCTCCATAGGTTTGCTGTATAGAAGAAGCAATATGATTGAAGAAATCTTTTAAAAACAAAAAGTACTGCTGCTCTCCTATTCGTTCTGCAATGGTAGTGGCATCATTAATATCTACAAACATAAAGACACGCTCTTCCCGTTTAGGCTGAAAATATCTTCCTTTTAAATAATCTGGGAAAACGCCCGGTCCAAACTTATCATTAATCATTAATACGATAAGTGTTCCTAAAACTATAAGCAACCAGATAATCATATTCTTTATAAAAGTCCAACTTCTAAAGAATTCCAAAGAAGCTGCATGTACTTCCTCACTTAGCAAATCTGCTCCCGTGACATCGCTATAATAAAAATGCGAACCTATAAAACTAATAAATAGGGCAATCACAAGATAAATAAGCGCTATACCCGTTAAAGCCTTCCAAAAGGCATATTTACGCAGGAGCCAATCCATCACATTTAAAGTAACAGTACCCCCAAGAAATCCAGCGACTAAGGATACAAAAAAATACGACTTAAAAGCGAGTGTAAAGTCATAATTAGATGTGAGGGCATTTTTATCCAGTAGCGTTCTATATTCAAAATAAAAAATAGTATTGGAAATAATTATCCAAGCCACCATCACCCAAAAGGCCCTACGTGCATAAAACCAAAATTGTTCTTTAATAAGAGTCATTAGGCTTTGTTTTTTTCTATAGCACAACAAGGTGGTTTCTGATTATTCCCATAACGCTACTTCCTTCCGAAAATCCATATTGCTTTATCGTTTTACTCTCCCATTGGTCGTGAACCTGCCTGCCGGCAGGTCCCGCAAACTCGATTTCGCGAAAGCGTATATCTAAACATTACTTAATAGTATCCAGCACCACTTCTTTAAGCTGTTTAAGAGAATCTACTTGCTGCAATGAGTCTTTGGCTAGAAGGGCTGCTTTTTCAATCTCTGCTTGTTGTTGAATCATTTCAAAAAAATGCGATCCTTCAAGCGCACCAGTTGCTCCTAAAATAGCAAATACAATAGTGGTCATTACCGTTAATGCAAAAAATATAACTCCTATAACTAAAAGGAATAATGCCGTTTTTAAAATAATGCCACCCCAATCCAGCTCATATAATTTTTTTAAAACATAGCCTAGATATACCGTTTGAATTATTAGAATAGCAAAACTGTACACTTGATAGATGGTTTGGGACCAAATGATCAATAAACCCAAGACTACAGTAGCAATAGCTATCTGAGAATATCCATATAAATAAATTACAATTTGTTCTACAAAATTGTACTTTTTGTAATTCCAGAAAACGATCCAAGAAATTGCTGCCATAAAAGGTATTGCCAAGAAATAAAACACAGACTGATAATCCATAACTATATTGAACCAGTCTTTTTGAAATTCTTTCTGAAATTCGGCTTGTGAAGAGCCATCAAAAAAACTTGTCTGGGTAGCAATCATTTCGTCCATAAACCAAGTCTTGATTATGAAGGCACTTATTCCCGCAATTGTAACGGCAATAGCAAAGTAACTAAAGGCCGATAAGTGTTTTTTACGAACTCCGTTAATATATCCATCAATAACCTCTTGAGGGCGTGCAAATAAATCTATAAAGGTTCGTAAAAAATTATTTTCAATATTTAAAAATCTGTCTGTAAAATCTTGGAACAGCACACCCCAATTTAGGCGGTTATACATGCGTTGTGCTCCACATTCATTACAAAATCTTTGGTCTAAAGACATATAGGCACCACAACCTTTACAGTTTTCTGAAACCGTAAGATGGCGACGTCTTTCCTTTTCCAGACGCTTGGCTTCCTTGCGTTGAGCTTTTAATTCTTTCTTGGTTAATTTAATTTCTTCAGACATAGTCTCTAACTTAAATCCTGTGTCAATAGTTCTACAAGTTCATTTATCTCTTTAAAAAGAACAAACTCGCCGTTTCTAATATAGCTTATTTGGCCTGATTCTTCACTTACCACAAGAGCAAGGGCATCTGTTTTCTCGGTAATGCCTACGGCTGCTCTATGGCGTAATCCAAAACGTAACGGAATATTTTTTTCTTGCGATACTGGTAATATGACTCGCGTAGCCGTGATTCTATTTTCTTCTATAATAAGGGCTCCGTCGTGTAAATTGGAATTCTTAAAAAACACACTTTCCAGAATAGGTCTATTTACTTCTATATTCATCGTGTCACCTGTAGATTTCACAAAATCTAAACTCGTAGTTCTACGTATCACAATAAGAGCACCCGTTTTTGTACTTGCCATATTTTTACACGCACCTACAATGGCATTTACATCCAGTTCTAGAACGCCTTCTTTTTTAAGAAACTGGAGGTTCTTAAACATACCTCTACCGCCCTTGGCAATATTTGTACTGCCTATCATTAATAAGAACTTACGTATCTCCTGCTGGAAAACAACAATAAGGGCAAACATCCCAACGCCTATAAACTGTCCTAAAATGGTACTTAGCATTTCCATTTTAAGTAACTCTGTAAGTTGCCAGATAAGATAAACCACTACAATCCCTATAAAAATATTAATGGCTACCGTACCCTTAACAAGTTTGTATACGTAATACAAGAGCAACGCTACAAGTACGATATCAATAATGTCAAGAATTCTAAACTGCTCTAGTATTTCCAAAGGAGTGGTGGTTTAATAGTAAAAATAGTAGAAATACTAAGAGTATAAAAGCTAACGGATCATTTTAAGTGTTGCTTTTGTAATAACTGAACGCTATTTCTTCCACTTGATATTACATCCAATGCTTGGTTTTTGCATTTTTTCTTGCGGCCTGCTATTAAACAAATTATCTAATGCCTCTCTCAAATGGCGACCGTTTACAGGAATCCCATTACCAGGTCTACTGTCATCTAATTGACCTCTATATACAAGCTTGTCTTGCCCATCAAACAAATAAAAATCTGGAGTACATGCCGCTTCATACGCTTTTGCAACTTCTTGAGATGGGTCATATACATAAGGAAATGTAAAGTTATTCTTGCGCGCAAAATGCCACATTTCCTTGGGGCCATCCTGAGGATAATGCGCTACGTCATTGCTACTAATAGCAACAAAACCAAATCCTAATATGCGATAATCATTTGCCACACGCACAATTTCTTCTGCTACATGTATCACAAATGGGCAATGGTTACAAATAAACATCACCACAGTTCCTTTTTCACCACGCACATCAGCATAGGAACATTGTTGATTAGTCACGCTATCTGTGAGTTTAAAATCTGGAGCTTGCGTGCCTAACGCAAGCATTGTAGAGGGAGTCATTGCCATAAGTGAACTAGTATTAAGTTATACATTAGTGCGCATTTTGCATAAAAAGTTACGATTTCAAGGTCTTATTTATTAAAACTTTCCTCGTGAGTATGTACTTTTTTACCGTCTTCATAAAAGTCTATAGTAAGACCATCGTAAGCAAAATAATTAAGCACTTCTCGCTCTAAGGTAAGCTTATATCCTTTAACATGACTATCAATAAACGCATCATCTATGGTTAATTCTGGTTTTATATGAACAATCAATAATAAATTATTGTAATAATATTTTTTAAAAAATAATCTTGTTTTCGTTATAAATTGCACATTTACATCTGCACTATCTATTCCTTTAAGTCTGCTAACAAGAATAGATTCATCAAGACTAAACTGCAGGTGCTCTGGACCTTTAAGCGGCTCATCCGAATTATTACAACTTAGTATCAATAGGGATATCGCAATGAGTCCAAAATATTTCATGAATACATGTTTTTAGTGTTAGTGCAAATTTAAGTAATACTGCCAAGCTTTCACGAACCTGCCTGCCGACAGACAGGAGCAAAAAAAAACCACCTCTATCTCTAGAAGTGGTTTTATTTTATGATTCCTTTCTGGAAAAAACCTTAATGTTTATGAAATTCTGCACTTGTCTACCAACAACAGGTTCACAATATTTCCGCCTTCGCGGAAATATTATTTTATCATTTCATAAGAGCGCTTTACAAAATCTGTAAGTGCTTCTCCCTTAAGTAGCCCTTGAGACAGCTTTGCTAGGTCAAAAGATTGCTTAATTAAACGTTCTTTATTCTCCTTAGTACTCGTCTCTAATATTTCTGATACAAGCTCGTGATTTGCATTTACCACTAGATTGTACATTTCTGGCATATTACCCATTCCAAACATACCGCCGCCACCGCCGCTTTGTTGCATCTCTTTCATACGACGCATAAACTCAGGTTGAGTGATAATAAATGGAGCTGCATTACTATCCATAGCTTCCATTTGTACTGTATAAGACGTATCTGCAATAGCTTCTGTAATAGCTGTTTTTACAGTCTCTTTTTGTTCATCAGATAATTTAGAGATCTGCTCTTCATCCTTTTTAATTAAGTTATCTACGTGATCTCCATCTACACGCACAAAAGAAACATTTTCTTTACTTGTCTCTAGTTTTTGGATTAAGTGACTTACAATAGGAGAATCTAATAATAAGACTTCATACCCTTTGTCTTTAGCACTTTGGATATACGCGTGTTGTGCGTCTTTATCACTAGCGTATAATACAACTAGCTTATCATCTTTATCTGTTTGAGAATCTTTAATTTTCGCTTCAAGCTCTTCCCACGTAAAAT
>CAZXMY010000108.1:0-7428 GCA_964641325.1 uncultured Flavobacteriaceae bacterium
AATTCGCTCCGCATTCTTCTAACGATATACCATCTATTAAATGCTCTACAATTTTGAGAATGGCGACGGCCTTTTGGAATACCGGAAGTTGTCTAAAAGCATCTCTGTCGCTATCGTAATTATTATTAGAAAGGTTGTCTCTCATAATGAGTAAAATTTAAAGGACTAAACTCTACGTCAAAAATCAATAAATTAGGCAACTACAAAGTTTGAAGTTTGTACAACAAAAAATCTATTAGATAAAGCGCACAATTGGATAGATAATGTGCGCAATTAGTTAAAAATAAGTCTAGTGAAAAAAAATAGTTTTTTTTTAATAAACAGATTTGACTAAAAACAACAAGGCCATTTTCCTGGAACTAAGTGATTAAATTTAATACCAATAACTATACTTGCAATACTCCCATATTAAAAGCTTTTTCGATGGGCTTATGATCTGCAGCTTCTATGCCCATACTTATCCATTTGCGCGTATCGCGAGGATCAATAATGGCGTCTGTCCATATACGAGAGGCAGCATAATAGGGTGAGATTTGCTCATCATATCTCGCCTTTATTTTGTCATATAATTCTGTTTCGTCTTTTTCGGTAATTTCTTTGCCCTGTTTTTTAAGAGAAGCCTTTTCTATCTGCAATAATACTTTTGCGGCACTCTTCCCGCTCATTACAGCGAGTTCAGCACTAGGCCAGGCAGCAATTAGCCTTGGATCATAGGCTTTACCACACATAGCATAATTACCTGCACCGTATGAATTACCAATAACGATAGTAAACTTAGGAACGACAGAGTTAGATACTGCATTCACCATTTTTGCGCCGTCTTTAATTATGCCTCCGTGTTCACTTTTACTGCCTACCATAAATCCTGATACATCTTGTAAAAAGACGAGCGGTATTTTTTTCTGGTTACAATTTGCAATAAATCGCGTTGCTTTATCTGCACTATCTGAGTAGATAACACCGCCAAACTGCATTTCCCCTTTTTTAGTTTTAACCACTTTACGCTGGTTGGCAACAATACCCACTGCCCATCCATCTATTCTGGCATAGGCTGTAAGGATGGTTTTGCCATAGCCTTCTTTGTATTCTTCAAAATCCGAATTATCCACGATGCGCTTAATAATCTCACGCATATCATATTGGTCTGCTCTTGATTTTGGGAGAATTCCAAAAATATCTTCTGGGTTTTCTGCAGGAACTATAGACTTATCACGGTTATATCCAGCCTTAGTATAATCACCTATTTTATCAAAAATGCCTTTTATTTTATTCAGCGCATCTTTATCATCTAGTGCTTTGTAATCTGTAACTCCAGAAATCTCGCAATGCGTTGTCGCGCCGCCTAAAGTTTCATTATCAATACTTTCTCCTATTGCAGCTTTTACCAGATAACTTCCAGCCAAAAATATGCTTCCTGTTTTATCCACAATAAGAGCTTCGTCGCTCATTATGGGTAAATAGGCACCACCAGCCACGCAACTTCCCATAACAGCAGCTATTTGAGTAATACCCATACTACTCATCACTGCATTATTCCTAAAAATGCGTCCAAAATGTTCCTTATCTGGAAAAATCTCATCTTGCATAGGCAGATATACTCCTGCACTATCAACTAAGTATATAATAGGTAAGTTATTCTCTATAGAAATCTCTTGAGCTCTTAGATTTTTTTTACCTGTGATAGGAAACCACGCACCCGCTTTTACAGTAGCGTCATTTGCTACAATAATACATTGCTTTTTAGAGACATAACCTATTTTAATCACCACACCGCCAGAAGGGCAACCGCCATGTTCTTGATACATACCCTCACCGGCAAAGGCAGCAATTTCTATACAGTCTTTAGGATTATCTACTAAAAAATCTATACGTTCTCTAGCGGTCATTTTACCCTTAGCCTTATGCTTTGCAATACGTTTTTCACCACCTCCTTTTGCAACAATAGCGTGTCGTCTTTTGAGCTCTGAAACTAGTAATTTATTATAATCTTCGTTTTTATTGAAGTTAATATCCATTCTTTACACTTATTTTATCCTTCGAATTTACAAAAACCTTATAGTTTACTACTGTTAACTATTACGTAAAATACCCGATATTTGTTTTAACCGTTCTCCTTATTCGTTTTTGGGAGAATAACCACTAAAAAAAATGATTATGGGAATGAATAAAAATACAGTGCTCGCATGGGCTACTTGGATTATGATAGTTGTGGGTTTATCGCTAATTGCCTTGGGCGCTTTTCGCTATTATGAAGTTGCTGGATATGGTTTTGCCGCAGTAGGTGTTGGTTTTTTAGCTAATGCTTGGGTCTTTAATGCTCTAAAAGGAAGAGTATAAACTTTATGAAGGAGCAGTTTCTATCGCATATAAAAAAACATCTTCCTTTTATACAGCATAAAAAACTGTTAGTAACAGTGAGTGGTGGTTTAGATAGCATCGTGCTCTTTACCCTTTGCAAACAACTTGAGATGGATATTGCGGTTGCACATTGCAACTTTAATTTAAGGGGAGAAGAGAGTGATGAGGAGACTCAATTTGTGGAAAAAACAATGCAAGAAGCTCAAATAACTTTCTTTAAAAAATATTTTGATACCAAGGCTTACGCCAAAGAAAAAAAAGTCTCCACCCAAATGGCGGCTCGTGAATTGCGATATAGCTGGTTTCAAGAACTAGTGCAAGAACACGCTTACGATTACATTCTCACTGCACATCATCGTAATGACACTGCCGAAACCTTATTGATTAACCTAAGTAGAGGTTCAGGAATAAAAGGATTAATTGGCATCCCGAGGCATAATAGCAATGTGGTACGACCGCTGTTGGACTTTTCGCGCAAGCAAATAGAAGCATTTGCAAACTCCCACAGTATAAAGTGGAAAGAAGATAGCAGTAATGCCTCAGATGATTATGTACGTAATAACTTACGACATCACGCTATACCTGCATTAGAGAAAGCCAATCCTAATTTTTTAGAAGGCCTTGCAAACACGCAGGACTCCTTAAATCAGACGTTAACTTTGCTTGAAATATATAAAGAGCAATTAAAGCAGGAGTTTTGCTATCCTATCAATAGTATATCAGGTCCATCTGGTTTTGCTATAGATCTAGAAAAATTGAGTACTCATCCAGCACAAGATGCTGTACTGTTTGCTCTATTAAAAGAGTATGAGTTTACCGCTTGGGAAGATATTTACAGTCTTAAAAGTGCGCAGCCCGGAAAGCAAATCTATGCAGAAAAGTATTCCTTACTCAAAGACCGCAGTACGCTGCAGCTAATGCCTAGAGATACCAAAGCGACAATACCAGTCGTTTGGATTCAAGAAGATCAGAATGAAGTAAATGGAGAACACTGGAAACTTTCTTTAGAAGAAGTCGCAACTTATACTAGTACAGCAAACTCTGAAATATTTGTGAGTAAGGAGCGACTTATTTTCCCGTTGCAAATTAGGTCGTGGCAAGAGGGAGATTTTTTCTTTCCATTAGGATTAGGAGGTAAAAAGAAATTAAGTAAATATTTTAAAGACGAAAAGCTATCTTTGAGGGATAAGCAAGAGGTCAAAATCCTTTGCAGTGGAACAGATATTGTATGGGTTGTTGGAATGCGACCAGACGATCGCTTTAAAGTGATAAAAGAGACACAAACTATTTTAAAAATATCATATCAAACTTATGAAGTTTAAAAATGCATTGTTGCCATTGCTGCTTACCTTATTTTCTTTTGTAGGAACCGCACAAGTTTTTGGAGATGGACCTAAGTACGATCCTGTACAATGGTCTGGAGCGGTAGAAAAAAATTCAGATACAGAGTACATATTACATTACGATGCGGTTATAGAAAAAGACTGGCATGTGTATAGCCAGTTTACGCCAGAAGGTGGTCCCATACCATTTAGATTTGAGTGGATTCATAAGGAAAATGGAGATTATATACCAGAGGGAGAAGCGCTAGAAAGTCCTATAGAGAAAAAATATAGCGATATTTTTGAGGTAGATGAGTGGTTCTGGGTAGATGATGCTAGAATCTCACAAAAAATAAGGCTTAAAGACAAAGATCTATCACTGGTTAAATCTATTATTAAATACCAGACTTGTCTAGAAGTATGTATCAATCAAGAGTTTTATATCGCGCATGATATAAAGAATAATGTGGTTAGTGTATTTGAAGACTTTAATGATTTTGAAGCTTTTGGTGCTACTGCAGTAAAGGAAACTAACAAGGGAACCACTCAAAAAAAAGAGCCAGATTCTGAAGACAAAAAAGGATTATGGACTGTTTTCTTACTTTCTTTTCTAGGAGGTCTTGCAGCATTGATTACACCCTGTGTGTTTCCTATGATTCCTATGACGGTTAGTTATTTTACAAAACAAAGTGAGAGTAAAGGTGCGGGGATTAGTAAAGCAATTATTTATGGCTTGAGTATAATCGCTATCTATGTTGTGTTAGGTTTAGCAGTGACCGCAATTTTTGGGGAGACTGCCATTGTTGAGTTATCAACCAGTATATGGTTTAACCTTCTTTTCTTTGCTTTATTGGTCCTATTTGCAGTATCCTTTTTTGGAGCATTTGAAATCATGTTGCCTCAATCTTGGGCTAACAAAATAGATAGGCAAGCAGATAGAGGCGGTTTTGTAGGTATTTTCTTTATGGCTCTTGCGTTGGCTATTGTATCCTTTAGCTGTACGGGTCCTATAGTTGGGACGGCTTTAGTACAATCTGTGCTAGAAGGTGGCATTATGCCTATTATAAGTATGTTAGGTTTTTCTATTGCTATAGCCTTGCCTTTTACACTTTTTGCAATTTTCCCTAGTTGGATGAAAGCCTTACCTAAATCTGGAGGTTGGTTAAATACGGTTAAAGTCGTTTTAGGATTTTTAGAATTGGCCTTAGCTTTCAAATTCCTTTCTAATGCAGATTTAGTTGTGGATGGTCATTACTTGGAACGCGAAGTCTTTCTAGCCTTTATTATCGCTATTATGCTCGGGTTGACTTTGTACCTTTTTGGAAAAATTAAGCTAGCTCATGATAGTGACATAAGCCACATCTCTACTGGAAGACTTTTACTTGGGCTTACCACTAGCGCTTTTGTTATGTACTTGATTCCTGGTTTATGGGGTGCTCCACTTAAATTAATAAGTGGTTTTCCACCGCCTATGAATTATAGTGAATCTCCTAAAGGTATAGGAGCCAGCAATTCTGGACTTGTAAATAGTGAAGAAGAATTTCCTGAACATGCGGAGTTAGGACCGCATGGCCTTTTGAGCTTTACAGATTATGATGCAGGAATGAAATATGCTAAGCAAGAGAATAAAACTGTACTTCTGGACTTTACGGGAAAAGCATGTATTAATTGCAGACGTATGGAAGAATTGGTTTGGTCCGATCCTTCCGTTCTTAATATTTTAAAAAATGACATTGTTTTAATCTCATTATATGGCGATTCTAGAAAAGTTCTGCCAGAATCTGAGCAGGGTGTTTCTAAATCCGGTAGGCGTATAAAAACTGTAGGGAATAAATGGTTGGATTTTCAGATAGAGCGTTTTGGAATAGTAGCAGCGCCTTACTATGTTCTTTTGGATCACGACGAGACTGTTTTAAACACTCCAGTAGCTTATACCCCAGATATAGCCCAATATAAAGCTTGGCTCAAAGAAGGAATTACACGATTTAATAACAATTAACTATGAAAAAGATACTATTTATTGCTTTGGTTTTCGCTTTCGCGAAAGCGTACTCACAAGAAACCTATTCCATTCCAGATAATTATACTAAAAAAGAGGTGCAGATAGAAATGCGCGATGGTGTAAAATTACATACCTCTATTTATTCGCCTAAGGACACGAGCAAGGAATATCCCATAATTATGAAGCGTACGCCATATAGTGCAAAACCTTATGGAGAAGACCAATTTCCAACGAGACTTGCACCTAATATGACCATGACAAAAGAAGGATATATTGTTGTTATTCAGGATGTTCGTGGTCGCTGGATGAGTGAAGGTAAGTATGACAATATGCGCGCTTATATTCCTAATAAAGAAGGGAAGCAAGTGGATGAAGCCAGTGATACCTATGATACTATAGAATGGTTAGTAAATAATGTAGCTAATAATAACGGCAAAGTAGGAACTTGGGGAATATCATACCCTGGTTTTTATGCTACCTATTCTTTATTGAGTGGTCATCCTGCTTTAAAAGCGGCCTCGCCGCAAGCCTGTATAGGCGATTTCTTTTTTGATGATTTTCATCACAATGGAGCGTATTTGTTGAGTTATTGGAGAGCGACGGCACTTTTTGGATATCAGAAAGAAGGACCTACTACCGATGCTTGGTACGAATTCCCAAAATTAGATAGCGACGATCAGTTTGACTTTTTCCTTAAAACAGGGCCTCTTTCTAATCTAGACAGATATTATGATGAGACTAATGAGTTCTGGACACAGCTCAAAGAGCATCCTAATTATGATGAGTTCTGGAAATCCCGTGGCATTATCCAACATCTAGAAGATATAGAGCCTGCTGTAATGGTAGTAGGTGGATTATTTGACGCCGAAGATTTATACGGTCCTTGGGAAACCTATAAGAATATTGAGAAACGTAGTAATAATTATAATACTGTAGTTTTTGGGCCTTGGAGTCATGGAGACTGGGCCAGAAACAGAAAAAGACAAGCTGTCGGTAATGTATACTTTGGAGATGATATCTCTGCCTATTATCAAAATGAAATCGAAACAAAATTTTTCAACCACTGGTTAAAAGGTGGTGGCGATGGCGATACCAAACTTCCGGAAGCGCATATTTTTGATACGGGTACCAAGGAGTGGAAATCTTTTGAGGTATGGCCACCTAAAACATCTATGACGGCAAGTTTTTACTTAGATGCAAATAACAGATTATCTGGTTCTCCATCCTCTAAAAACGGAGCAGAGACTTTTACCAGCGATCCTGCAAACCCCGTACCCTATGCAGAGGGTAAAAAGATGGTTTTTACACCGCGTAAGTATATGTCGGACGATCAGCGTTTTGCAGCGGCAAGAGAAGATGTATTGGTATATGAAACTCCCGTACTAGAAGACGAGCTTACTCTAGCCGGTGAGATTATGGCAAAGCTAGATGTAGCTACTTCTGGAACATCTGCAGACTGGATTGTGAAGTTAATTGATGTTTACCCAGATGATGTACCTAATACAGAAGAAACCGAAGAAGGCGTGCAAATGGCAGGATATCATCAGATGGTGAGAAGTGAGGTAATGCGAGGACGTTTTAGAGACAGTATGGAAAACCCGAAGCCTTTTGTTCCTAATGTAAAGGATGAGGTGTTTGTAAAACTGCAAGATGTATTACATACGTTTAAGAAAGGGCATAAAATCCAAATCCAAATTCAGAGCACCTGGTTTCCGTTAATAGACTTAAATCCGCAATCTTATGTGG
>CAZXMY010000109.1:0-7360 GCA_964641325.1 uncultured Flavobacteriaceae bacterium
CTTTAGAAGGAGAACGTGCCCGTAATATGTGGCGTATGCTCATCAGCTCTCAAAAAGGTAAAGACTTTAAAGTGTCGTTTTCTAATATAAATTTTAATCAAGAAACAGCTACGGCACAATGGGAAGCTAGGTATACCTTTAGCCAAACAGGAAGACAAGTGCATAATAAAATTGATGCGCAATTTGAGTTTCAAGACGGAAAAATTAGTTCGCATATAGACACTTTTAATCTGCGCAAATGGGCTTCTCAGGCTATGGGATTAAAGGGACAATTACTAGGAGGGACTGCTTTCTTTAAAAAGAAACTCAATAAACAAACCAACCGTATGCTGGATAGATATATGGCAGCGAAATAACGAATCTGTAGTGACATATGAATGAAGAAGTAAGTACTTCCCTTTCATAGTAACGATCCTTCTGATATAGATGATTATCTATTACAATAAAAAACGGCTAGCGATACTGCTAGCCGTTGTGTTTTTTATAAGTGCTTTCGCGAAAGCCAAATACTATCTGCTATAGTTAGGCGCCTCTTTTGTTATAGTTACATCATGCGGATGACTTTCGTTAATACCACTAGCCGTAATTTTTACAAATCTACCGTTATCTTTTAGCGCATCAATACTTCCTGCACCGCAATATCCCATTCCTGCTCTCAAACCACCTACAAACTGGTGTATACTCTCATTAAGCTCTCCTTTATATGGCACACGGCCCACAATTCCCTCAGGTACTAATTTCTTAATATCATCTTCTACATCCTGAAAGTAGCGATCTTTAGATCCTTTTTTCATAGCCTCTACAGAACCCATACCTCTATAAGATTTGAACTTACGGCCTTCGTATATGATGGTTTCACCAGGGGATTCCTTAGTTCCTGCTAGTAATGATCCTAACATCACACAATCTGCTCCAGCGGCAATAGCCTTAGGAATATCACCTGTATAGCGTATCCCTCCATCTGCAATAACAGGTACTCCAGAACCTTTAATAGCTGCAGCACATTCTAATACTGCACTAAACTGCGGAAATCCTACTCCAGCAACAACTCGCGTAGTACAAATAGAACCGGGTCCTATTCCTACTTTTACAGCATCTGCACCCGCTTCTACAAGATATTTCGCAGCTTCGCCTGTAGCAATATTACCTACTACACAATCCAATTCTGGATAGTTTTTCTTTACATCTTTTAAAACAGTTACCACACCTTTAGTATGACCGTGAGCTGTATCTATTACAATCGCATCTACTCCTGCTTGTACTAACGCTCCTGCTCGCTCTACCGCATCTCCAGTAACGCCTATAGCAGCCGCTACTCTTAGTCTACCAAACTTATCTTTGTTAGCATTAGGCTTAAGAGTAAGCTTCGTAATGTCTCTAAATGTTATGAGCCCTACCAAGGTATTATCTTCTGTGACTACCGGTAGTTTTTCAATCTTATGATCTTGTAAAATGGCTTCTGCTTGTACGAGAGAAGTTCCTTCGCCAGCGGTTACCAATTTGTCTGAGGTCATGACTTCACTAACAGGACGGCCATTATTCTTTTCGAAACGTAAATCTCTATTGGTTACAATACCTATGAGTTTTCCTTCATCATCTACAATAGGAATACCTCCTATACTATGTTCTCGCATGGCGTTTTTGGCATCCTGCACAATAGCAGTAATGGGTAAGGTCACAGGATCAATTATCATCCCACTTTCGGCGCGCTTTACCTTGCGTACTTTCATAGCTTGCTGCTCAATAGTCATATTTTTATGCAATACTCCTATCCCACCTTCTTGTGCAATCGCAATGGCCATGCGGCTTTCTGTTACCGTATCCATAGCCGCCGAAACAATAGGCACATTTAAGGTGATGTTACGAGTAAATTGAGATTGTATACTAACTTCTCGCGGTAATACTTCTGAAAAAGCTGGAACTAAAAGGACGTCATCGTAAGTAAGACCTTCTCCAAGAATTTTGTTTTCGTGTGCAGTCATGGCAATTAATTAAAGATGTTTTGCTTTCGCGAAAGCGGAATCCCACTCTCCTATTCAATAGCAATTAATTGCGTGCAAATATACGTAAAATATGCCTTGCTAAGGTCTCCGTTTGGTAAATCCTATTGGAACAAGGAGGTCTTCAAAATCATAAAAACTAATATATAAAGTAATTGGTGACTCTAAACCTTCATAGGTAACTATATATCTATCCACCAAGGCAAGTCCTCCATAACCATTCTCACTTTTATAGGCGCAGCAACTCCCAGCTCTATAAAAACTTAAAACCTCACCTTGAGGCCCTGCCAATGAGGCAATATATCTACGTTGATTGGAAGCGCTTTTCTCTCCTACTTTAATAGGGTTTTCTGAAGTAAGCCCATAACTATCGTCGGTACTTTGATCCATTGCATCGAAAAAAGGAACAATGTCTTCTGTAGAAACAAAAGTAGCTTCAAATGCAGCTGGTGATACTTTTTTACTAGTGCCACAGGACACTATAACTAGAACGAGTAATACGAAACATACGTTTTTCATAAGAGCTAAAAGTTAGTTCTTAAAAATAAGCAATCCTATTATAACTTAAACTGAAGCGTAGTATAAAAAGCTAGCGGTTCTGAAGGAATAATTCCAGGGCCAGGATATCCAGTAGCTCTTCGTGTAAAATAGGACTCATTTAAGGCATTGTTGATACCTGTTTCTAGACGCCAATTCTTGTAACTGTATGCCGCCGAAACATCTAGGACACCATAAGAAGGAATCGAACCTTCTATCCCTCGCTGATTATCACTTAGGTCTTGCGGCGCATTTGTAGCATCTGTAAATTGCTCGGTCAAGTAAGTATATTGGATACTTGCTGTTAGGTTCTTATATCCAAAATTTACACCTGTTTTGAGATTTAAATCTGGTATAAACTCTACTTGATTTCCTTCTACTCCAATCTCTTGAGAGGAAGTGTATTCAGACTGCGTAAGTGCAAGGTTAACAAATGTCTTTATCTTAAACTCCTTGTTTTCTTGAAAAAATGTATTGCTAAGGTTCCAATCCCCAAAAAACTCTAGACCATAAATAAAAGCATCCCCTATATTACCTCTACGCCTTTTTATACTATTATCTGTGTCTGTAAATAATACTTCGCCCAATCTTCTGTTATAACGCACACCAAAAACACTAACATCGTATGACAAGGCATTATCTATACGTCCTCTTGCGCCAATATCTATAGTAAAACCTTCTTCGTCTGTTATGTTTTCATCTATTACAAAAGTTGGATTTACAACACGTATGTCATTAAAAGTTACAGATCTATAATTCTGACTAATATTAGCATAAGCCTCTACAGATGGGCTTGCTTTATAGGTTAAGCCTGTACCTAAAAGTAAAAAATCTCTCTCAAAGACGCGATTGTCGGGTACTTCTTCATTAAGCAGCTCATTGCCGGCTAGATCAAGTACTATATTTCTAAAACTCCCAATACTTTCGGTTCTAATAAACTCATATCTAAAACCAGGTGTAATGGCAATCTTATCTGAAATATTAAAAATATTCTCACCAAAAAAAGCTAGATTCTGATTAGGAAATTCAAATGCTGACTGACGTTCAAAACTTGGAAAATCATCTGTAGCAAAAGAAAAATCTGCATCTGCGGCAGTAGTTCCCGGCCCTTGACGTTGACTATTACTAGCATCATAATATTTGCTACCTAAGAGTAAGACGTTTGATTGTTTTCCTAGGTTATAACGGGTAAGCAAACGCGCTTCTGCACCCCAATTAGAAAAATTATCTATGAGTACTTCTCGTGGTTCTTCTAAATCATCGGGTTGCGAAACTCTGTTGGTTCTAAAACCAACTGCACTTCTTCGAGCATCAAGACCAAAAAGGTTAACACTAAGATTAGAATTTGCAAATAGTTTATGATCCAGTCGTAATGAGTATACTTTCCAGTCTATATCAAACCAGTTTCTCGATCTATTGCTGAAATCTGGATCTAAATTAAACTGCACATCTGTAAGGCCGCCAGCTTGCTTCGCTAAGTAATTAAACAAACTCACTTCTCCAGATAGCGTGGTTTTTTCACTTATTTTATATCCGATATGAGCAAAATAATTCCGGCTATTAAATTGAGAATTAGGCCTAAAACCGTCTCCTTCCTTATAATTAAAATAGGTGTAATAACTCCATTTTCCTACTGTACCACTAAGGCTATTAAATGAAGTAAGTAAACCAAAAGACCCTGCCGTTTGTCGTGATACGAGCTCTATTTTTTTTGCAGGATTAGGTTTTTTAAACTTAAAATTAATCAATCCCCCAAACTGGGTACCATACTGCAAAGATGCGGCACCTCGTACGACTTGAATCTCACTCAACGCTTCTGCTGGAGGCGTGTAATAACTCTCTGGATATCCTAATACATCTGCGCTAATATCGTAGTTATTTTGTCTGATATTAAAATTTGCAGAACGGTTAGGATCTAATCCTCGTCCACCTATATTAAGTTGGAGTCCTGCATCTCCGTTTTCGTAAATATTAAGGCCTACCACTTGGCTGTAAATTTGACGTGGTGCATTTGCTGCTAGATTTCCTGTAATTTGATCTATAAGAACAACTTCACTTTTCTTGCCTGCATATATCGCGGTACCCTCAACTTTTTTAAGGGATCGTAAGGCAAATATTTTTTCTCTTCGTGTGGATAAAACCACTTCAGATAATGATTCTCCTAATGGTTCAAGAGTATAATTTCTATCAAGGTCATTAGATAAAGAAATTTGATCTTCTATAAGTTCGTAGGCAAATCCAAATAGTATGACTGTATAATTTCCCTCAGGAACATTAGTAAAGATAAAAGTACCATCTGTAGTACTTTGAGTAGCTCTGTTTGCCTCGTTAAGATAGACTTCTACATTTTCTATAGGATTTCCTGATGTATCCTTTACTGAACCAGAAAAGCTATACTCTTGACAATAGCCTGATGCATAGGTTAATATGATAATTAGGGTACTATAAACCTTTAATTTCATCTTTAAATGGGGTTATCCAGGTTTTATGTTTAAATGATTCTTTTTCTTGAGTTAAGTCTACATCTGGATCTATAAACTGGGTGCTTAATCTGCCATTCAAAGTAACTCTCACGTCTCCAAATACAGCAATATTATCGTGACCTTGCCCTTTAAAATGATTGCGAAGATACTGCGCATATTCCAATATCATATCTGGCTGAAAGCTCATTTGTTTTTCTTGTAATGGTGTTAAAAAATCACTGTTATTTACATAAAAACGTTTCCCCGTTTTTGTATCAACAATTTTAAACTGGGCATATCCTGATTTTTCCATGAGCATAACTCGCCAAGAAAAACGATAGCCCTCTTCTGTCCAAAAGAGCTCTCCTGGATAGGCCAAATAACGCCACGGCAATAGCAGCTGTACACAAAAAAATGCCGTTACAATTATATATTTGAAGCCTTCTGATTTAGGTTTTATAGCTAATTCTTGTACTCCTTGTAGCAAGTTTTGGGGATAGCGTAGCGCTTTCGCGAAAGCATTAATGATCTTCTTATGTACACCCTCGTCAAAAAAGATTAAGGCGCTCACTATCATAATGTAGGGAAACATCCCAATAGGAAATAACACTCGTGTAAGCAGGTGAAAAATAATCACCGTAAGAAATGCCGGAATACGCGTAGGTTTATATAACAGCAAAAAAGGAATAAAAAGGTCATAGCCTGCACCTATCCAACTAAAAGCATATTGCACCCATTCTAAACTCAATGCCTCGCCTATCAAAGGAATATCAAATTTAGAGGGTAGCCATATTTTAAGCGGCATTCCTTTAAGAAGCCAATCACTATTTAGCTTAGCAAGACCTGCATATATATAAACGATGGCCAATAATAGTTTTATACTATCTATAGACCACCTGGGAATATGACTAATCTGATTCTTTTTAAGTTTTGCATCCAGAGAAAAATGAGCTGAAGCGGGTAAAAAAATGAGTAAGAAACTTAATACACTTATGAAATAATAATGATTAAGATAAGTGGTTTTATCTAAGACCTCTATATAAGTAAAGCTTAGAAAAAAAGTAATTATGGCTATTCTGTACTTGAATCCTAGAGCAATACATAAAGCACTTATTGCACTAATAACAAAAAGAATATAGGTATATACACCAAAATCTTGCACCCATTGAAAGCCATAAAATTTGAAGTGAAAATCGGGTTGAATATAAAATTTATCAATCCATCCGTTACTCCAAAATCGTACAATACTAACGAACATAAGTAGGCCAAAGAATACACGAAAGACCGCTAATGGTGCGGCCTCTGTGTATGTATTAAGATATGTCTGGATGTTTTTTTTCAAATTCTAATCTCCATCTGCATCTGCAAAATCTATACTGATACTCATTGCACTTACCATATCTACCTTAAGAAGGGGTACTATAATCTGTACCTCATCGTAGGCTTCTAGAAAAGCGATAGGTGGGGTTGATTCTAACTCATCGGCAAAACTTCCTAAAGCCTGAACAGCATTTCTCGCCATATTAAATTGACTATTAATAATATCATTAAGATCGGCTCCGTTACTTACTGCATTTAAAGCCTCTAAGGAACTGCTTAAACTCGCTCCCTGAGCACTACTATTATAAGCAACCCCATTAAAAAAGTCTTGTGTTGCATCCAGTCCTTCTAAAAATAAAGCCTGAGAAATATCTCCTTTGTAAAAGGCTTCTATATTTTGAGGGGCTACAGTACCTGAAAAAACACCTCCAGGAATACCCATTTTACCCGCTCTTAAAAATCTTTCGTAATAAAAGATGTAATCATTTACTAAACGATCAACAGAAGCCGTAGCAGATGACCCATTATTAGCAACAAAAGTATCTCTAAATCCTCCAGTCCATTCATCTCTTACTTGTGTCGACAGCTCCTGTATATCTTGAGTGATATCTACCACATATTGTAAATAGTTAGTCCCAAGCGCGCCATTGTACAAAGCTAGCAATGCCTCTTCTGTGTCTCCATGTAATAAGAAGTCTAAGGCAGGAAAACCTTTTGCTACTCTATTAGAAGATAAGCCAAAATCATAGGTTCCTGCGAGAATATTATCTTCTATTAAAGAAGTATCCGCCGGATAAATATTTACATTTAGACGCAAACCTATGTCTTCTGCTGGTCCTGTTTCAAACAAGGAAATACGCTGCCAAGTGGTATAGGCTACTAACCACGATGCGCGTAAAGCCATTAAGTTATCTAATGAAGGATTCTCTTGAAAGCTAAGAGCTTCTGCCGTTAGGTTTTCTGATCTAGAAACAAAATCTTGGTACCCAGGAATTATTATATTATCTGCCCAATTTTCTAACACTAAAGTCCTATCAAAAG
>CAZXMY010000110.1:0-7357 GCA_964641325.1 uncultured Flavobacteriaceae bacterium
TTTTTAAATATTGTAAAGTATATAATTAATTATTCTACCTCTTTTCCTTCATTAATCCATTTTGTAACACCTCCATTTAAGTCAAAAATCTTAGTGAAACCGGCTTCTTCTAGTAAAGAAGCACATTTTGCACTTCGCACTCCTTTTGCGCAGTATACGTATACGGGCTTATCCTTATCTAAAGATGCTACTTGTTGGTCCCAATTTTCGCCTTGATATACTATATTTTTAGCGTTTTTTATATGTCCACTTGTAAACTCAGCTTTGCTGCGCACGTCTATGAGTTGAACGTCATCTGCTTTTATGGCCTCTTCCATTTCCAATACAGAAACTAACTCCACATTAAACGTAGATTGATTATTTCCATCTTTACAAGCCGTTATAACAAGTACAACTAGACATGCTAATACGCTAAGTCGTATTGATTTTTTCATAACTAGATATTTAATTATCCCAGGCAGTATATCCTCCTAATAAATTATAAGTAGTTTCAAAACCTAATTGACTCATCACTTGACAAGCTTGCCCACTGCGATTCCCTGATCTGCAATACACATAATAGTTTTTTGACTTATCGAGTTTCTCTATCTCATCTACAAAGCCTTGCCCTAAAAAAATGTCAATATGCAACGCATTTTCTATCATGCCCTCATCTACTTCGTCCTGTGTTCGAACATCTAAGATTACAGCATTAGTGTCTTCTGCAATCTGATTTTTCCATTGGTCTACAGTAATATCTTTCATTATGTCAATTTAAGTTGTCCTAATTCTGTTTTTTTAATAGCGCCATAACCGCCTATTACATTTACCACATTTTCTATACCGTTTGAACGAGCGATAGAAGCATAAATAAGGGAACGATATCCTCCTGCACAGTGTATGTGATAGGTTTTAGAAGCATCTAAGGTATGGGTATTTGTATTGGCCTCATCTAAGGCAAGATGGGTAATTCCATCTATGTGACTCGTATTAAATTCTCCTGGTTTACGAACATCTATAGGATTTTCAATACTTCCGTTTGCTAATCCATCTACAAACTCTTGAGCACTGACCTCGAGCGTACTCACCGTTTCTTTTCCTGCTGCTTCCCACGCTTCTATTCCTCCTTGTAAAAAGCCTATACTCTGGTCAAATCCTACCCTAGATAAACGCATTACAACTTCTTCTTCTTTCCCTTCTTCTGCAAGAAATATTATTTTCTGTTCAATATCGGGTATGAGTGCTCCAGCCCATGGTGCAAACTGCCCGTGCAAGCCTACAAAAAGGGCTTGTGGCAAGCTCGCTTTCGCGAAAGCGCTATTACTGCGAGTATCTAATACCAATACCTCGTTACTATTTGCTAGTTCTTCAAACTCAGAAACCGACAGAGATTTTGTCCCTCTCGCTATGATCGCATTATAATCTTCATTTACTCGCTTATTCATCGCCACGTTTACCGGAAAATAGGCTGGTGGCATTGCTAAACCGTTAATTAATTCCTTAATAAAATCTTCTCTCTTGAGTTTAAAGGCGTAATTGGTTTGCTTTTGATTCCCCAAGGTATCACTCGTCTCGCTGCTCATATTCTTACCGCAGGCAGACCCCGCTCCGTGCGCAGGATATACAATCACCTCATCGTCTAATGGGGCAATCTTTGTATGCAGACTATCATACAGATACCCAGCAAGATCTTGGGTCGTTAACTTAGATTTTGCTGCAAGATCAGGTCTTCCTACATCTCCAATAAACAGGGTGTCACCCGTAAAAATTGCTTCTTGTTTTCCCTCCGGTGTACGCAGTAAATAACACGTAGATTCCATCGTATGTCCTGGCGTATGGATGGTCTCTATAGTAAGATCCCCTATTGTAAAAACCTCTCCATCCTTAGCTCCATAATACTCATAAGCCGGATGTGCATTAGGACCAAATATAACCGTTGCTCCTGTTGCCTTAGCAAGATCTACCTGACCACTCACAAAGTCTGCATGAAAATGAGTAAGAAAAATATATTTAATAGGAGCCGCGTTTTCTTGTGCTAAATCTAAATAGGGCTGCACTTCGCGCAACGGATCTATAATGGCAGATTCTCCATTGCTACTTATAAAATAAGCCCCTTGAGCAAGACATTTTGTATACAGCTGTTGTACAATCATAAGGAAATGTTAAGTTACAAAAATACGATAATCTCGATAGTCTTGAAAACATAAAAACCGCAGTTCCTACTGCGGTTTTCTATTCATTTATGGAATCACAAACTAAACCTTAATGGAACATCCAATGGCTTTAGTCTCTTTTACCTCTATTTCTTTACCTTCTAGTAAAGAATTAACTGCATTTTCTAGAAAACGTTCTTTAACGGCACTTGCATTTCTAGAATTATCATCAATTGCCCCTATGTACTTAACTTCATTTCCTTTCTCAGTTTTTTCTAAGAGGTACACATGCGGGGTCTTTGAAGCACCGTAGGAAGGATAAATTTTTTGCCCTTCATCCAAAAGATAAGGGAAGGTGAATGCTTTTTCCTTTGCTCTCACTTGCATTTCTGCAAAACTATCACCAGGTTTTGCTTCTGGGTTATTGGGATTAATAGCAATTACAGGATAACCTTGATTTTTGTATTTGGCATCTAGCGCTATAATTCGGTCTTCATTGGCTACAGAGAATGGGCAGGTATTACATGTAAATATTACGATAAAGCCCTTTGCATCTTTATAATCGCTTAGCGCAACCATGTTGCCATCAACATTTTTTAAACTAAAATCTGTTGCGATATCACCTATACCATATCCTCCCAACACATCACCAGACTTACCTATTTTGTTTACAGCAAAAGCAGATAATATGACAACAACTGCTAAGAGGGTTAATACTTTAAATGTCTTCATAACTTAAATTGGTTTATTTCTTGTTCTAACTCTTGAAAGGTAAAGGACCTTTCGTAAAAATTCCTTTTATTTTTGTTAAATATTATTGTTGCTGGAATCGCTCCAGACCAACTTTTATCTACCTTGTTTATCCAGCTATTAGCATCTGGATCATCTAGCAATATAACTTCAGACTTAAGTCCTCGTTTTTTAATGAAATTTTCTAATCGCTCTAATTCATCAGGAAAATCTAGACTCACCAAAATAATAGTAAGCTCATCATCAGTGTACTTGCTTCTTACTTCCTCAAAATACGGCAACTCTTTAATACAGGGTTTACACCAAGTTGCCCAAAAATTAACTACCGTAATCCCCGCTGTTGTATTCTCTAAAACCGCTTCTAGACCATCATAATCTAAAGTGGTAAAACTATTAGCTTGTTTTGGTCTTATTTCGCTTGAACCTGCAATAGCAATTGGCTTGTCTTTTCGACAACTAGCCAAAACCAAAAAACAAATAAAGTACATTGCTGTTCTCACCTCGCAAAAATAATTTAGCACTTGTAATCTAGACTATCTATTAACAGACTTTAGCGTTTAAGTGTTAAATTGTTCCTCTAAAATAAGATTAAAATTTAGAAAAAAATGTTAAAAATACAAGTGGAATGCTCCACTAGAGTAACTTTGAAGATATAGTGAATAGGAATAACCTAATAATAAAACGGTTATTTGCTCTTAAAATAATTAATATTCCTGATAAGGAAACCTAAAGTATACGACTAAGCGTATATTAAATACTTTGGAACAAAGTAAAAACTAACTTAAATTAAATAACAATGATGAAAAAAATCTTAACTCTAGCATTCGTATTA
The DNA here is from genome assembly GCA_964641325.1 of uncultured Flavobacteriaceae bacterium. Lineage (GTDB taxonomy): Bacteria > Bacteroidota > Bacteroidia > Flavobacteriales > Flavobacteriaceae > Dokdonia. The sequence continues at coordinate 3,715 of CAZXMY010000110.1, forward strand.
GTAATCACAGGAGCTTTTGCAAACAACAATCCTATCAAGAAAATGAAAATTAATACAGAGGAAAGCTCTGTTAATTGGGTTGGAAAAAAAGTAACAGGAAGCCATACAGGAACATTATCATTTCTTGAAGGTTATTTAGAAATGGATGGAGACAACATTACGGGAGGAAAGTTTGTGGTAGATATGACAACTTTGCAAGTGACAGATCTCCAGGCCGGTAGAGGTAAAGAAAAACTAGAAGGGCATTTAAACTCTCCAGACTTTTTTGGTGTTGAAGAAAATCCAACGGCTACTTTTGAAATTACTGAGGCTGCAAAAAGCGGGGATCATTACAGCGTTATGGGTGATCTTACCATTAAAGGTCATACCGAGTCTATGAAAATAAGATTATCGGTAAATGGCAATACAGCATCAACTACTCTTAATGTAGATCGTACCAAATTTGGAATTCGTTATGGGTCTGCTTCATTCTTTGATGGATTAAAGAACAAAGCTATCAATAATGAATTTGAGCTTAATATTAACTTAGTAATGTAGGTGTACAGAAACTAAATTAGTAAAAAGCCTCTTTATTTTTTGTTAGAGGCTTTTATAATTAATAGAAGCTCCATATCTTTACACTTCAAATTGAGAAACAATACAGTACATACTTGGTGGTGGAACTTGCAACAACCCTTGTCGTAAGCATCGCCTATATGTATCATTCATAAACGCAGCCTGTCTTACGACAGGCTGTTTGTATTTTATAGACTAATGAAATATAATTTAATCACACATCACAAAAAGCTATTGGCAGATACCATTACCCCTGTATCTGTTTATCTGAGGCTCAGGGATTATTTTCCGAATAGTCTGTTACTAGAAAGTAGCGACTATCATGCAAATGACAATAGTTTTAGTTATATCTGTTGCAATCCTATCGCTTCTTTTAAGATAGAAAATGAGCAAATACTTCAGCGGTTTGCTGATGGCAAAATTGTAGAAGAAAAAATTACGACTCAGACTGATGTTGTTGCGGTTTTGGAGGCTTTCGCGAAAGCGTTCTCCGCACCACCTACTCCGTTTAAATTTATAAACAACGGCTTATTTGGATATATGTCTTATGATGCCGTACGCTATTATGAAGACCTTACGATAACCAAAAAAGAAGACGACCTCCAAGTACCTGATTTATACTATGCGGTTTATCAAAACGTAATTGCTATTAATCATTTTAACAATGAAGCTTATGTTTTTTGCCATAGCCTTGATGGAAAAGATAATACACAACAGCTGGCTACTCTAATTAAGACAAAGTCCTTTGCTCAATTTGATTTTGCTAGAAACGGTGAAACGACTACGAGTATTTCGGATGAAGATTTTAAAACCCTTGTCGCTACGTGTAAAACACATTGCCAACGAGGAGATGTATTTCAGATTGTACCTAGCAAACGTTTTAGTCAGCCGTTTACAGGAGACGAGTTTAATGTATACCGTGCACTGCGCAGTATTAATCCGTCGCCTTATTTGTTTTATTTTGACTATGGCGATTATAAGATATTTGGCAGTTCGCCGGAAGCTCAGATTATTGTACAAGATAACCAAGCAGAAATACATCCCATTGCAGGCACATTTAAACGTACCGGTAATGATGAGCAAGATGCCATTCTAGCCAAAAAACTGGCCGCAGACGAAAAAGAAAATAGCGAACACGTGATGCTCGTAGACCTCGCCCGTAATGACCTTTCTAGAAATGGTCATAATGTAACTGTAGACACCTATAGAGAAGTACAGTTTTTCTCGCATGTAATCCATCTTGTGAGTAAGGTAACAGGAACTTTAAATGAAGGAAGTAATACACTCCAAGTAGTGGCAGATACCTTTCCTGCGGGAACCCTTAGTGGCGCGCCTAAGCATATGGCGATGCAACTCTTAGAAAAATACGAGAATGTAAACAGAGATTTTTATGGAGGAGCTATTGGGTTTATGGACTTTAACGGAAACTTTAATCACGCCATCATCATACGTAGTTTTTTAAGCAAAAATCACAACTTGCATTATCAAGCTGGCGCAGGGATAGTAGCGGGTAGCCATCCAGAGAATGAATTACAAGAAGTATATAATAAATTAGGTGCTTTGACTAAAGCCCTAGAACTAGCTGAAGAGATATGAGCCAGAAAATAGTAGTAATAGATAATTATGACAGCTTTGTGTATAATCTTGTGCACTACCTAGAAGAATTAGATTGTCACGTCACAGTACTTCGTAACGACCAGTTTCACATAGATGATTTAGAGCCTTACGACAAAATCTTATTATCTCCAGGCCCTGGTATTCCAGATGAAGCCGGTTTATTAAAAGAAGTGATCAAACAATATGCTCCCTCAAAACCTATTCTTGGAGTATGCCTAGGGCAGCAAGCTATTGGAGAAGTTTTTGGAGGCAGTCTTACAAATCTAGAAGAGGTTTTTCATGGGGTGGCCACTACTATAGATATTATTAAAGAGGATACTTTACTTTTTAGGACTATGGATACTCAAATAGAAGTAGGACGGTACCACAGTTGGGTAGTAGCAAAAGATGATTTTCCTGAGGTTCTGGAAATAACAGCGATAGATAAAAACGATCAAATAATGGCAATACGCCATAGAGAATACGATGTGAGAGGTGTGCAATTTCATCCGGAAAGTGTACTCACGCCACAAGGCAAAACAATGATTACAAACTGGATAAAGGCATAAATTATGAGAATATTAATCTATTGTATAGGCATTCTTATGTTTATCTCATGTAAAACAAGTACAACTTCTACCATACCTGAAAATCAAAACACTTCGGTTTCTTCTGTGGATACCTCTAAACCTATAGAAGATGAAGAAACAGAAATCATTATGAAACCCGATATAGCAGTACCCGTAGAAGAAGACTTCACATCCTTAAAATTTAATGTAGCCATTGGTATCAGTCCATCTAAACCAGATTGGGTACTATATAGCAATGGTACTTATATCATATTCCCGTCTGGCTATAGCGATGCGCAAATGCAAACCGGAGCAGGAGACTTGTTAGATTCTTATAGTAATCAAAAGGTTAGCATTAACAAATCGCAATTTGCTAAAGGCTGGATCGGTAATACCTCAAAAGGCATTTACACCTTTGTTTCACAAGAAGCTTTAGGAGAAGGCATACATTCCCAAGAAACCATAAATGCAGCGGCAGTGTCTAATATTATGGCAGATAAACACGAGCGAAAAGTCGTGCATATTAATAGAAAAAAGAACTAATTACAAGCTAGGATACGAAGTATGAAACACTTATTGAACAGACTTATCAATCGTGAGATACTCTCAAAAAGAGAGGCTAGAGAAGTACTTGTACATATATCTGAAGGGAAATACAACTCTAACGAAATTGCTTCTTTTCTTACAGTATATATGATGCGAAGTATTACGGTAGAAGAATTAGAAGGGTTTAGAGATGCCTTACTTGACCTCTGCCTAGCAGTCGATTTAAAAGAGTATAACACTATAGATTTATGTGGTACTGGCGGTGATGGGAAAGACACCTTTAACATTTCTACCCTATCTAGCTTTGTAACTGCAGGAGCTGGAGTACACGTTACTAAGCACGGAAATTACGGTGTAAGTTCTGTAAGTGGTAGTAG
>CAZXMY010000111.1:0-7240 GCA_964641325.1 uncultured Flavobacteriaceae bacterium
GCTTTGTCTGCTACGATTTCTTTTGCTTGTTTCTTAGTTGCTACAAAAAGAATTTTTCTTCCTGATGCTGCAATCTTTTTAAGAGCCTCTGCAGACTCTTGCATTTTTGCAGCTGTTTTGTAAAGATTAATAATGTGAATCCCATTACGCTCCATATAGATATACGGTGCCATGTTAGGATCCCATTTTCTTGTGAGGTGTCCAAAGTGTACACCTGCATCAAGCAATTCTTTTACTTCGATGTTGTTTGCCATTTTTGTAATAGTTTACGTTCCGTTGGACTTTTAAATTAGCAACTCTGATCTCGTCAGGGTTTAGATGCTAAACTAACCTTGGTTGTTTTTACGCTCCTGCCTACCGTCAGGCAGGTTCGCGAAAGCGAACCAAGCAACGACAACATTTTAAATACCCTACTTGATAGGGTATCTGATTAATAATTGTTTAAATATTTCAAATAAATACTCAGTCCAGCTGAGTACACTTGCAAGCAAGTGATTAACGTTTAGAGAACTGGAATTTCTTACGAGCTTTCTTCTGACCGAATTTCTTGCGCTCAACCATTCTAGGATCTCTAGTCAATAAGCCTTCTGGCTTAAGAATCGCACGATTCTCCTCATCTATTTCGCACATTGCTCTAGAAAGTGCAAGGCGAATAGCTTCTGCTTGACCTGTGATACCACCTCCATATACATTTACTTTAATGTCAAAGTTTCCTTCGTTACCTGTAAGGGCAAGTGCTTGGTTTACTTTGTACTGTAAAGATGCAGTAGGGAAGTATGTATTAAGTTCTTTTTTATTGATCGTAATGTTACCTTTTCCATCAGAAAGATATACACGAGCTACTGCTGTCTTACGACGGCCTATTTTGTGAATTGTCTCCATTATTTGATTTCGTTAAGGTTAATTACTTTAGGTTTTTGTGCTTCTTGACCGTGCTCTGCTCCAGTATATACTTTAAGATTGCGAAAAATCGCAGATCCTAATTTGTTTTTAGGAAGCATTCCTTTTACGGCATTCTCAACGAGACGCGTAGGGTCTTTGTCAAAAAGCTCTGAGGCAGTAAGACTACGTTGTCCTCCTGGGTATCCAGTGTGACGAATGTAAGACTTGTCTGTCCACTTTTTTCCTGTTAGATTAATCTTCTCAGCATTAATCACAACCACGTTATCTCCACAATCTACGTGAGGTGTAAAGTTAGGTTTGTGTTTTCCGCGAAGTAATTTTGCAACTTCACTAGAAAGACGACCCAATGCCCAGCCGTCCGCATCTACTAATAACCACTCTTTTGTAGCGGTAGCTTTATTAGCAGATACTGTTTTGTAACTTAATGTATCCATTAGTCTTTGTCAAATAGTTAATAATCATTGATATCCCTCAACTAAGAGGGGTGCAAATGTAAAAAAAATATTTACTTTGACAATGCAGTGAGATTGAATATTTTGATGGTAATTCTCTGATTTGTTCTAAGAAGTGAAAGTAGGACTATTATTGGCGTTATAACAGGGTTAGACTAGCATCTATAAATAACTCTTTTGAGATATAGATTTTATGGCCTCTGGATTTCAAAAATCCAATTTTGTTCGCCCATACTTTTCTTTTGATGGATAATGGTTATCACAAGATTATTTTCTGCTGCGATGCTCTTAATCTTTTCGATATCACAGTCCTCTGAAAGAATCATATAGACGTGATTATGCGAGCTAACAAATGCAGGAAGCTGCTTAAAGAGTTTCTGAAAATACTCAAATTCTACCCCACAAAACCAGGCTTGCTCTTTGATGTTTTGGGCTTGTTTGGGATAATATGGAGGGTTAATGATAATGTAGTCAAAGGATTCTTTTTGCAAACCATCAAACAAATCTGACTGCACGCATCGTAACTCAAGCTTATTTGATTGAGACGCATTTTCTAGATACTCTAGGGCAATAGGATTAATATCTGATGCCGTGACAACAGCTCCTTTTTGTCGAGCATACAACGATATAATACCACTGCCACAACCTAGTTCTAAAAGTCTTTTGTCACTTAGCTCCAGAGGCGTAAGAAAGTCAAGAAATATTTTTGTACTCAAGGTAAGATGCGGCGGAAACACTTCTGGATGCACCATTACCTCAATCCCATTGTAGCTGTACGGTCTGGATTTACGGTAGTATGCGTTTGCGACTCTCACTAAGAAAGGATGCGTAAGCCATTTAATGCGATCTCTAAGCCACCCCATCTTTACTCCGCGTAAAAGCCTTGCAATTCTGGCTGACGATATTTCCAAATCTTATGCAATGCTTTTATCTCATAAGGATATTTGTAAACATCATTTTTATAGCGTAGGGCAGAGACCGTGCGCAATAATTTCTTTTTAAATCCTTTAATTCTAAAATCTGAAGCCGTTGGATAATAGCCGTTTAAGACGGTCTCAAAATTTTGAATTCTATCCACCATTTCTGGAGTAAGCCACGGTGTAAGCGGGTTTTTACGAAGATCAAATTTCTCCCAGGCAGGCGATAACCAATCTTCTAATGTCTTAGGAAAACTAAAACCAGCACTCTGTATCTGCTCATATAGCTCAGACCCTTCTGTAGCTACTGGACTGTAGAGGTAGATAATAATCTCTGCATCTGGATTAATAGCTTTAATCTCCTTAATAAAGCGTATGTCTTCATTAATCTGGTTCATCACTTTTTCTGGATTATCTCCAGGCATACCTAGTACAAAAGAAAATTCTGGAATGATACCTATTGGGTATAGCCTTGCGGCAAAATCTTTAATGCCTTGTCCCGTTTGTGTACCCCCTTTATTCATTTGTTTGAGCACATCATCATTGCCGGTTTCTGCACCTAGAAAAATCATTTTGCAACCCGCTTCCTTCATCAATAAAAGGTCCTCATCACTATATTTATTAATAGTGTCTATACGACCTTCGCCCCACCAGGTAAGGCCATCATCTTTTACGAGTTTTGAAAATTCTACTACGCGTTTTCTTGACGTAAAGAAATTATTGTCGTGAAACTCCACGGCATCTATATTATAATTATCTACAAAATAACGCACATCTGCATAGACGGTTTGTGCAGTTTTAGCTTTCCAGCGACCTTCAAAAATGGGTACTACAGCACAAAAAGAACAGGTAAATGGGCATCCTAAACTAGAGTGGTAGGAGAAGGTTTTTTTGCCCAAAAATGTTTTTAATAAGTAATGGTCTAAATCATAAAAGGTATTTAGAAAAGTATAGGGTAGTGGTGGTAAGCTGTCTTGGTCAAGTAATTTTTCTTTTGCAGTTCGAGTAATCGTACCATCATCGTTTTTATAAATCAGATTCTTTATATGAGGGATATTTTCCTTTTGATTTTTTTCTAAAGCATCTAGCAGTGCTGGGAACGCCACATCTCCAGGGCCGTTTATAATATAATCTACATAAGACGCTTCTATAGAAACAGTATATTGATTAGAAGCAAAATATCCGCCCCAGATTGTAATGCTATCTGAATAATTTTCTTTAATCTGTTTTGTAAAAGGAATTGCTTGTTGCAATTGCGGTCCTGGCATCACCGTGCTGCAAAAATATTTAAACTCGCCCGTATCAAAATAACTTTTAATCTTTGCCCAAGCATCTCTCTCTAGGTTGCCATCTACAAATACAAAATCATATTTTCCATAGATAGCAGCACCTACTTGCAAAATACTGTTAGGAATGCGGTGTTTTGCATTTGCACTTTTGGGATTAAATATGAGGGCTTTATTCTTAGGAATCACGCTGGTAAAGATATTACCTAAATTCAAAAACACATAATAGTTTGGCCAAAGCTTTACTTTATTTTAGGATAAATAGTACAAGAACGAGTATTTTGGTAAAACGTCAGAATATCAAAGGGTGTTACATGCAATTTGTGACTTTCTATTTTTGCTTTACAGCGAAATTTCCCCAACCAACTCAAAACTGGTAATACTCCCGCGATTCTGAAAACTCTTTTTTAAATAAAGCTACTATCTCAGTCGAAAATTCTGTTTCCCAGTTGCCACTTTTCCCTGTTCGCATGAGTTTATCCAAATACTGATGCCGTTGTGTCACAGCCTGTTTTTTTTTATGCTCAAAAGATTGATTTTGGATACTCTTACGAAGATGTTCTTGAGATATCTCTATCTCGAGTGCTTTGCAAATAGAAAGACAGCTAGCCTCTGTATCTTCAAGGAGGTCTTCATACCGAATAATAGTCACTCCTGCCGTATGATAGCTTTTATAATGCTCAGACCACTTGGTTTCTAGCCATTGGTTTACAGACGCATTACCATATAAAACGGCCTCTATCATCTGTTGTTTCTTGTTGTTTTTAGATACAAGTCTTGCGCTCAGTTTTCTTACTTGTTTTCCTAGACTTCCCCATTGTACATCTCTTAAAAATGAAAGCGATTTAGGTAAGAAATTGAAATAATGCACTCCAGAAATCACAATATCTCTCGGGTCTCTAACGATATAAATAATCTTGTGAATGGGTTGTGATGATGCTTTAGCTATGGTTTCAAATGTATGGTGGGATTTATAACATTTATAGTTAGATGTGCGGCTTTGGCCTTCTTTAAAATCTGCGACGATGTGGTCAAAACCCCAATCACCTATAAGGGGACAGTCGAGTAGTTCGGCAACAAGACTGCTTGCCCAAGTGGTGCCACTTTTAGGATAACCTACAACTACAATATTTTTATTCTCCATAGGTCGACAAGAATATATACTTTGTTTGAAGTATGTATCTTTGAGGTAAAGATATTGAATAATATAGTCCTTATCTATTAAGCCACATTGCTTGCACATTGAAAAAATTTTTTAAAAACGTACTGGCATACAGTCTACCTGCGCTCATTTTAGTCATTATTATTGAAGTGCTATTACGACTATTTGCACCACAAATACAACATCACGACGGCCTGTTTCAAGCAGATGAACACTTGGGTTGGTCTTTTGTACCTAGCAGTGTTAGTAGTGTGGTATATCCTAATGAGGTAAATCAAATAATTACGATTAACCCACAAGGTTTTCGGGATACAGATTTTGATTTAACTACAGCTTCAAAAAAAATTATGGTCTTAGGAGATTCCTTTGTGAGTAATATTGCGGTAGATGATGATGCCGTTTTTACTGAGGTGATGGAAGCAGAGATGGAAAATACTACAGTAATGAATTTTGGGGTGAATGGCTTTGGGCAAGTGCAAGAATTACTACTCCTAGAAAAATGGGCTCCACAAATACAAGCTGACCTTATTTTACAGATGGTGTATTTGCGCAATGACTTTAAAGACAATGTAAAAGCAGATAATTGGTTATACCCAAAACCTACAGCACAAACTGATTGTGATAATGAGATTACAATTGTACCTGCACCCAAAGATGCCATTGCCAAAGCAACAAAAAAACAGCACAATAAGGGACTCTTAGAACGGGCGCATCTCTATCATTTTGTGCGTAGAAGGATAGAAAATATACGAGCAATGAAGGATGGAAAGAATACAAAATTTAAACCACCAGAAATGGATATATGTGCTCTATATCTCGCAGAAGAGGTGCAAATCCAATATGAGGTTTTGCAGGAATTACTTGTAAATACACAAGAAAAAGCAGAGGCTATGGGTACTCCCATAGTTTTTGTTCTTGCTCCTTCTATTGGTCAAGTGCAGGATGTTTCTTGGGAAACTATAACCGCCTATGATTCTCAAATTGAACTTGAGCGTTCCTTACCTAATACCCGATTGATGCACTTTGCAAAGGAAAATGACCTGCAAATGCTGGATTTATTGCCGATACTTCGTAAAACAAATACAGAAGAAACGCTTTTATACAATCAGTTTGAGCAGCATTGGACTGCGCAAGGAAATGCAATAGTTGCTCAAGCTATTTTGGAATTCTTAAGTGAGGATATCCAAAACTAAAAATCACCAAGGCTTCTTAAAGCTATCTACCGCAAAACTTTTATTCACTGCTTGAAATACAGAGTCTCGATTATTTTTTAAGTGCAAAGCGTCTTTTTTTGAAGTCAACCTCAATAATAAGGCCAACGGAAACAGAACCACAAAAAAGATAACAGACAACAATATTTTAGGAACCACAAGACCTAAAAGATGGCCTAGCTGCATCCAGAGATAAGCAATTTTTTCGGCGAGAAAAGAGGATAAGGCTCCTAGACCTCCTAGGCCAATAGCAATATATAACCACCATATTTTTTGGGTAGTTAGAAACAAGACTAAAAAGCCAATGACAATGGTTAAGATAGTTCTGTATGTGCCTACTGTTTTTTTCACGAAAGTGTTTAAAATAAGGAATACACAAAAGGCCCAAGTGCAGTGCTACCGCCCAAAACAATGAGTATGCCCAGAAAAAGCAAGATAATAATGATAGGAGCAAGCCAGTATTTTTTGCGCTCTCGCATAAAGCCCCAAAGGTCTTTTAGAAATTCCATAGTGTTAATCTTGTGTATAGGTTATTTGCCACTTCTTTCTGTTTTGCCAGTCTGCTTGTTGGGTTTTAAGATACATAAATTCATTGATAACCAGTATATCCATTTCGGTACTCATAAAACATCTATAGGCATCATCTGGTGTACATACAATAGGTTCTCCCCGCACGTTGAAACTAGTATTTACGAGAATAGGATGTTGGTTTTGTGCCTTAAATGCTTCTAATAATTTTCTGAATCTAGGATTGCTGTCTTGGTCTACGGTTTGGACGCGAGCACTAAAATCCAAGTGGGTAATCGCTTGCAAATCTGCACTGCGTTGGGTATATAATTTATCTAACAAGGCACGGGTTTCATAGTCTTCTGGAAGTGGTAATCTATGGTTGTCGTCAAGTGCCGCGACTAGAAGCATATATGGCGACGCCTGGTCTAATTTAAAATAGTGCTTGGCATCTTCTTCTAACACGGATGGCGCAAAGGGTCTAAATCCTTCACGATACTTGATGTTGAGATTGATTTTCTTTTGCATTTCTGGATAAGAAGGACTCCCCAATATGCTTCGGTTACCCAATGCACGCGGTCCAAACTCCATTCTACCCTGAAACCAACCTATAACTTTCCCTTCTTTGAGATGTTCGGCCACTGTTTTTAGTAATACGGCCTCTTCTAATGGAGTTGCAATCGCCTTATGCTTTCTGTTCATAATAACAATTTCCTTCGTACTATATTCTGGGCCGAGATAGGTGCCTTGCATACTATCTTTAGAAATGTCTACTTGCCGCTCTACGCCATAATACATATAA
>CAZXMY010000112.1:0-7217 GCA_964641325.1 uncultured Flavobacteriaceae bacterium
AATTAACATCAGCATCTATCAATGCACGACGTATTTCCTTAAGAGTCTCTGCTACATTTACTTCTGTTATACTCCCATGTCCTTTGAGAACATGAAAGGCTTTATCTAATTTGTCACTTAAATTATCAAACATGTATCTTACCTTAAATTTGAAGATTACAAATCTACAAATTTGAGATGGTTTCGCACAGTATTAAGGGTAGGATTGACCAGAATAATAATTGAAAAAATTAAAAATGGCCGCTTCAAAAAATAGCGGCCATTTAAGATTGATCAATTTCCCCAACTTATAAAGATCAATACTTACTCACAGAAAATTGCTTCTAGAGTAATTACAGCAATAACAAACTCTTGATTTTCTGGATTAGAAATTCGCACATAAAGTTCTTGACTAGCTGTCTCATTAAGATAAGGCAGCATCGTATTAAGAGCATTAACACCTAGTTGCGCATCTGCTTCTAATACATAATAACTAACTTCCCAATCAATAGGTGGTGGCAATTCTCCTGTAACTTCATCTACTTCGGGTTGCGGAGCCGCCATAACAATAATACAGTCAACATAACTCGCTAAGTCGAATTCTGAAAAACCTGGCATATCTTCAAACTCACATTCTTGAAAAGTTAGGGTGGTACAATAATTTCCAGCCTCACATTCTCTGTTAAGAATAAACGCATCATCATTATCATTAGAAAGCTCAATCATAATATCATTGTAGGTATCTACTTTCCAATCAAAATTCCAATCCAATCCTATTTCTTCTTGATTGTCTAAATTGATATTAAGATGTAGCTCATCCTCAATAAAATAAACTATCCAGGTTCCATTATATGTCACTCCTCTATGATAGAAGATAATACCCCCATCATCTGCAGCAGCAAAAACCGCATCTATATATGTACTATAAATAACATCCTCAGGGATAGCAACTTCCCAAACACACTCTTGCACAATCTGGTTACCTTGACCAATGATAGCCTCTTGCCATTGTTCTCTGCAAGCAGCAATAACATCTTGAAGTTCTTCTAAAGAGTTTATTTCAAAGATGCTACCGTCGTCGAGCACACTTGTAATGGGAAAACTTACTCCTATAGAATAGCCCTCTTCAAGGGAATCTAATAAAAGAAAAAACATGGCATCTCCAGATACAGTCTCTTGTGACACTTCTTCTCCAGATTCATTAAAAATAGCCACAGCAAATGGATAAATAAATTCAATACATGTATATGGAGAATCGTCTTCTGTAACATCTTGTAATAAATTATAAAGCTCTGTGTCCTTAGCAATTAAATCTACAGAGAGTATTAATAAATTATCGTCTAAATCTTCATTGTCACAACTTAGGGTAATTAAAAGCGCAAAGACAAAACAAAAAAGCAATTTAAATTTCATACTATTATTTTTTAAATGATGTTCCCTAAGTAATCTTTACCTTAAGCGTAAGGTTGCGTAAAATTTTGTTTTTATTTTATACGCAACCTATTGAGCAAATTTTAGATATTATATAAACTAGACCAAAACAGAATTAAATAACGAGTGGAAAAAACTCAAATAATAAAAGGGTGCAAAAAAGGCAATAGTGTTGCGCAAGAAGCCTTGTTTATTAATTACAAGGATCTTGTTTATGGCACCGCTTTAAAGTATTGTAGAAATACCCAGGAAGCTCAGGATCACGTACATGATGTCTTTATCGTATTATTTGATGCCATAAAAAAGTATAAACCTAAAGGCTCATTTGAAGGTTGGATAAAACGCATTACAATCTTCAAAGCCATTGATAAATTCAAAAAAAATAATATTGTAGACAAACCCTATCTAATTGAAGAAGAAATAGGAGATAGTACGACTACTATTGAAACAGAACTAGATTCGATAAGCAGAGATTTTATATTCCGATCTATTCAGGAATTACCAGAAAAATATAGAATGGTTTTTAGTCTCTACCAGCTAGATGATTTTTCTCACAAGGAGATCGCTCAAATGCTATCTATCTCTACGGGAACCTCTAAGTCCAATCTTCATAGGGCGAAGCAAATCCTAAAGAACAAAATAACTGACTACCAGATAAAAAATAAAATACCCCTTAATTTTTAAGTTATGAAAGTGCAAAAGGAAATAGGAGATTTAATAAGAGAAAAGGTAGACAGTACCTCTACACCTTTAGAAGCACCCATTTGGGAGCGTATAAAAGAAACTCAAGCTAAAAAGGATAAGAAAAAGTTCTTTTATAACTGGTCTTTAAATGGATTACTCATTTTATTCTCTACCATTGGCATTTATGCCATCGTCACAACTATAGAGCCTAACGAAAACTTGAGCAATGCGCCATTGCAAGATGTAGAAATTACAAATCCTAAAAATAGTGCACCAAGCGATAAGGCAACTCTTACTACCTCTTATCAAAATGAAGAACAATTTACCAAACAAGAGGAAAAAGTAATGCCGGATTACCGTAAGGAGAAGGTTAAAATAGATAAAAAAACCATCAAGCAAAATCCAAAACCTATCTCAGTCTCTACTGTTAACCAAGAGTCTTCTACAGAAACTCCGGTTAATAAAACGGTAAAAATGTATTATTACTACAACAGTAAAGATGGGCAAGAATTCAAGAGTCCTGATAAAAAAGTGATTGATTCTATTATAAAAGCTAATAAGGTAATAACTGATTCTATACGATAATGCAACCTTTCTTATAGATGACTCATTAATCGGACTACTTCCCTAAGTGTGGCTTTTGCAGAAGGTATTGACTATCTACATTTATTTCATAAAACAAAAACACGTATTATGAAAACTATCATTTTTTACAGTTTACTGATTTTAACAATCACGACTGCAGTAGCTCAAGGCGAAATAGAGATACAAACCAAGAGTATTAAAATCGAAAATTTTATTTCTTACGTTGCTAATCAAGAAAAAGCACCAACAGAAAAAAGAATATTTCTTGCCTTGGAAATAGGCCCAAATGGATTACAAGCAGAAGAACGTTTTTACATAGAACAAGGTATCGCCCTTTTATCTAAACGCGTTACAGAAAATGGCTTACTAGCCATAGGTACCTATGGATCTAACAGTGATGTAATCCTACAATACACAGCAATAAGTGCATTAAAAGATATTAGCACTCTTATTACTAATACCCATAAAAAAACAAAATCAAGTCAAGATGATGGTATAGATCTAGCTTATAAAAATGCAGAAATACACGCTAAAGAAGGGATTGAAAATAGCGTTTGGATTTTGAGAAACGATAATGTAACGGCAGCTTCTTATGCCTTAACGCCAGGAGAAAGTCAGACTGATGAAGAAAAACCCAAAGAACCAGCTAAGGCAAGTAACCACACCAAAATAGGAGGTGCTATTGCCTTAACAGCATTAACTATACTTCCAGATATACTAGAAATTATTAAGAATTAAACCTTTGGCAGCGTTTTTGCTTTAGCATGTTCAACTAAATATGCATCTTTGTAAAAAGTAAAGTAATGAAACGAGTCTTATTTTTTATCCTGCTTAGCTGTTCTATAGGTCACACACTTATCGGTCAAAATTTAGGGAGTATCCAAAGAGGTCAGCGAGGATATACTCCTAATGCCCCAAACCCAGTTCAAGGAAATCCGGAACCGCCAGATGTTAACCTCTTAAGCCAAGAAAGAGCAGATTTGTATCAAGAGCTTTTATCCATAGACGATTTTCAAAAAGAGGTATTAAAAACGTTCTTAAAAGACTATTACGGAGCAACTTCTGAGATCGCTTTTGATACTAATTTAAAGTTCGATAACAAGCAAAAAGGCATTAATGATCAAAAAAAGTTGCTAGAAAAAAACTTATCTAACGTTTTTTCTGAAGAGCAGGTAGAAATCATTATGACCGAAGAGCAATTTGGATCAAAATCTAAAGAATTTAAAAAAGAGCAGAAAAAAGAAAAGAAGAAACAGAAAAAAAAGAAAAAAAATAAAGAATAATTTTTTCTATTGAGAAAACAAAAAGAGGCACTTACTACGGTGCCTCTTTTTTGTTTTATATTTAGGGTATACATAACACACTTTAAAATGAAAAAAATAATCTGTTGCCTTTTTATTTTCATATCCTATATCGCATCCGCTCAAATTTTACCAGAAAAAGAAAGAGCAGCGGTAATAGACAACATACTTGCAGAGAGATTTAATGTACTCCTTCCAGAACTAATGGATCGCGCTAATATGGATATGTGGATTCTTATCTCGAGAGAATATAATGAAGATCCCGTTCTTAAAACAATGCTTCCTGCCACTTGGCTCAATGCCAGAAGAAGAACAATATTAGTTTTTTATAGAAATCAAAAAGAAAACACCATACAAAAACTAGCTATTGCTCGATATAACGTAGGAGAAAACATAACATCTGCCTGGGATAAAGAAAAAGAACCAGACCAATGGAAAGCTCTAGTTGACCTAATTAAAAAATATGACCCTAATACAATAGGCCTTAACTATTCTGATGATTTTGGACTTGCAGATGGTATAGTAAAAACAGATTATGAAGCTTTTTTGTCGCACTTGCCACAACAATATAAGGATAAGATAAGCTCCGCTCAAAATTTAGCCATTTCCTGGTTAGAGACAAGAACTGCAACAGAAATGGTCTATTATGAGCAACTCGCCCTTCTTACTCATGAAGTAATTAAAGAAGCCTTTAGCAGCTCAACCATCACACCTGGTAAAACCACAACAGATGATGTGGTTTGGTTCCTACGACAAAAAGTGACAGACTTAGGTCTTAGCACTTGGTTTCATCCTACAATAGACATACAACGCACTCAGGAAAAGCTAGAAAGCCATATTACATCCTTTTCTAACAGTCCCTCAGAAAAAATAATTCGCAAAGGTGACCTCCTACACTGTGATTTTGGGATTACTTATTTACGCCTCAACACAGACTGCCAGCAACACGCATATGTGTTAAAAGATGGTGAAACACAACCTCCGGCATATCTCATTGAAGCCTTAAAAGACGGCAATAGAATTCAGGATATTCTCACTTCTAATTTGAAAACCGGAAGCTCGGGCAATGAGATCCTACTAAGCGCATTAGAACAAGGTAAAAAAGAAGGCTATAGACCGGCAATTTACACGCATCCTTTGGGTTTATATGGTCACGCTGCAGGCCCTACTATAGGAATGTGGGATTCGCAAGGTGGTGTACCGGGTACTGGAGATTACCCACTATATCCAAACACGGTTTATGCTATCGAACTCAATACTACAGTAACGCTTCCAGAATGGGAGAAAGATATACGCATTATGCTAGAAGAAGCTGGTTTTTGGGGAGAAGATGGCTTTAAATATGTTTCTGGAAGACAGGAAGAAATGATACTCATTAAAGGAGAATAGTTGTTGTTACGCTTTCGCGAAAGCGAACCAGAGAGCTTCACAACCGAAGCAGTAAAGCATAACACCTCTAAGAACTTCTAGGGTGATACTTGGCTAAGGTCTCCGCTAGTTGTGAACGATCAATGTGTGTATAAATCTCGGTAGTAGTAATACTTTCGTGACCCAGCATCTGTTGTATGGATCTAAGGTCTGCACCATTTTGTAATAAATGAGTGGCAAAACTATGCCTAAAAGTATGCGGACTAATTGTTTTTTTAATCCCTACCTCTCTAACTAGATTCTTAATTATCGTAAACACCATCGCTCGCGTGAGATACTTGCCTCTTCTATTTAAAAAAACAATATCTACGCTATCCGCTTGAGGCGTGTTATGCACTCGAACGTCAGAACAATAGATACTAATGTATTTTTGAGTATGTGCGCTTATGGGCACAAAGCGCTGTTTATTACCCTTGCCTTGCACACTAATAAAACCCTCTTCAAAATAGAGATCAGAGAGTTTAAGTGATATAAGCTCAGACACCCGCAAACCACAGGCGTATAAGGTCTCTAGCATTGCTCTGTTCCGTTCTCCTTGTGGCTTACTTAAATCTATAGCAGCAATAATTAGATCTACTTCTTCTTCGGATAAGGTGTCCGGAAGTTTGCGTCCTACTTTAGGAGTTTCGATAAGATCCATTGGGTTATCCTGCCTATAGTCTTCAAAAATAAGATAGTTAAAAAACCCTTTTAAGCCCGAAATAATACGTGCCTGAGAGCGAGGTTTTACCTCACTAGCCAGTTCATAAATAAAGGCTTGTATCTTTTCTCTATTAATATTTATAGGAGATGAACTTTCCTTGTATTGCTCCAAAAACAGGCTCAGCTTTCTTAAATCACGAGCATAATTTTCAATCGTATTATCAGACAAACCGCGCTCGATACGCAAGTAATGTTTATAATCGATAATACTATTCTTCCAATTCATGTAAGTATTATATACCTAAGTAGATTATAACTAGCTAATCCAAAAACTAAGACTAAAAATACTTGTTTTTGAGTAACTAATAGATGCTAATTGTAAAAAACCTAACCAATGAAAAAAATTACTCTAATTGTAATAACACTTATAACTTCTTTATCACTTTATGCTCAGGAAACTCGCATTGGAATAACCGCAGGTTTATTAAACGCAGGAGGCAGAGTAGAATTTGACAATGAACAAGAAGTTAACAATAATCGCCAAGGAATATATGCTGGATTAGTCTTGGACGTTGGAATTACAGATAGAATACACCTTGAAACCGAATTCGATTACCTAAGTGCGGGCAATACAGATTTCTTGCAATTCCCATTACTTGTAAAGTTTTATATGGGAAATACAGATTTTTATTTTCAAACCGGCGGGCAATTTACCCATACTCTAGATGAAACATCAGAAGGAATTGGTAGTTCAAACATCGCACTTTTAATAGGTGCTGGATTTGATCTCAATTCTCATTTTAACCTCAATCTGAGATTTGGACCTCAGCTCAATGATTTTCAACAAGAAGAGGTTAACGATATCGTAAGCACAAAAATTAATTTCTTAAACTTAGGTGTAGCATATAAATTAGGGCTTGGATCTAAGAAAACAGAAAATTAAAATAATATACATTCTTTAGGTGCTTTTATTTAGAGCGCTTTTTTTATGCTGGTTAATGTGTTATTTTTATGCTTTCGCGAAAGCTATCCTATGAAAATACGTATCATAAACGGCCCTAATCTTAACTTGCTAGGCACTCGAGAACCAGAAATTTATGGTGCGCAGACTTTTGAAGGATATCTCGCCCAACTTGAATCGATTTATGGAGCTGTACAATTCTCTTA